>DAHWQF010000521.1 GCA_027334785.1 Acidimicrobiaceae bacterium | reverse complement strand
GGAAGCGCCGTCTACACCGGCCGCTGGCTGGAGCCGGCGATCGGCCTCGCACGCCGGGTCGGGACAGACATAGCCGGCAGACCTGTCTGGCTCTTCTCCAGCGGGCCGGTGGGCGATCCCTCGCGAAAGCTTGTGCAGCAAATGGGCGCAGACCCGGTGGACATGCCGGCGGTGCTGAAGGCAAGCGGGGCTACCGAGCACAAGATGTTCCCCGGCAAGCTCGACCGCCACGACGTGCGCGGCCTGCAAAGAGCCGCCTTCTTGTTTTTCCCAGGTATCGAGGGGGACTTCCGCGACTGGCAGCCCATCAGGGAATGGGCCGGGTCCATCGCCGACCAGCTCCAGGCGGCGCCGGTGGCATGATCAATGGCTCGTCCCCTTCCTTCGGTACGTGAGCCCACCACGTTCCTAACCGGCCTTACTCTCCTCACCACGACCTCGTTCAGGAGGTGGACGTCGTGCTCGCGGCGGCGGGGAGCTGGTCGAGGAAGCTCTTCGACGAGACGATCGGCCTCATCGGCTGGTGCTACCCAGTGCTCACCTACGCGGCGCTCATGCGACAGGAGTGCCCTTCCTTCTGCTTTTTTACGGCGCTGGTGGCGACCCCTGTACGCGCCCGCGCGGGGCGAGCCGCCACTTGTGGGGTGAGGGCGGCGTGAGGCGTCATGGAACAACGCCCCCGTTCCGGGGGCCGACGGGCGAAGTGGTGCCCGGCAGCATCGCCGAGGTTGGCTATCGTCGGCTGGGCGGGCTCGACCAGTGGGTGATGATCCGTGGCAGGGACGTCACGAACCCCCCGTTGATCTTCCTGCACGGCGGCCCAGGGTGGAGCGAGACGTGGCTCTTCCGTCGCTTCAATGCACCCCTCGAGAACAGCTTCACCGCTGTCTACTGGGATCAGCGCGGTGCTGGCAGGTCATACGACCGCACCGCCTCTCGATTGTCGTTGACGGTCGAGCGGTTCGTCTCCGATCTCGACGAACTAGTCGACCAAGTGCGCGAGCGCCTGGGCAAGCCGCAGGTGGCGATCTTCGGGCACTCCTGGGGCTCAGCGCTGGGCGTGCTCTATGCGGCACACTTTCCAAAGAAGGTCGCCGCCTACATCGGCTCCGGGCAGATCGGCGATTGGGCGGCGGCAGAGTCGGCCTCCTACGAGCTGGCGCTGGCTAATGCGCAGCGTCGCGGTCCGCGAAGGGCGGAGAGCAAGCTTCGGGCGATCGGGCCGCCCCCCTATGGAGCCGATGCCGTCTTTACCGAGCGCACCTGGTCCTTGCGCCTGTCGGGTGGAATGAGCCTCCAAACCCTGTGGGGGATTGGGCGAACCGTTCTTGGGGGAAAGGAGGTTTCCCTCTTTGAGCTGCCGAGAGCTTGGCAAGGCTTTCGCTTCTCGATGGATGCGATGTGGCCGGAGATCTCAAGCCTTAATCTCGTCGACCTGGTGCCTGCGCTGGAGATGCCCGTGTACTTTCTCCTCGGCCGGAAGGATCCCTGGGTCCCGCCAACGACCAGCGTGGCCTACTTCGAGGCTCTGCGTGCGCCCATGAAGGAGCTGGTGTGGTTTGAGCGTTCGGGCCACGAGCCGTTCGTCGACGAGCCGGATAAGTTCAATGCCACGATGGCCGATTTGGTTCGTCCGGCGCTCCTGACCAGTAGACGAGCGACCCTCGCCGGGAGTGGCCATGAGCCTGAAGGGACAACCGCCGGTTAGCCTCGAGGGACAAGTAGCGCGCGCCACCGGTGCAGGGCGGGGCATCGGCTGTCCCAGCTATCTCTTCGGTGGTTGCCCCTTTCCCGTGGCCGAAAGGAAGGACCTTTGGCCCTAGAGCCGCCTTTGGGCTAGGGGCACTCTGTGAGCGTGGGGCCTTACCGAGACCCGGGTTCTTGCGGCCCTCGGGGAGTGCGATGAACGCGCAGCAGCCTTTGGCAAAGGAACGCTACATCAGCGTCACGACGTTCAGGCGCGACGGCACGCCGGTCGCGACGCCGGTGTGGTGCGCGGGGGAGGAGGGATTTCTCTTCGTCTTCAGCGAGGCCAACTCGGGGAAAGTGAAACGGATCCGCCGCGATCCCCACGTTCGTGTTGCACCCTGCAGCGCTCGGGGCAAGCCGCAAGGCGAGGCTGTCGATGGTGACGCCGCCATTGTCGAGGAGACCGAGAAGGCGGAAGCGCTCCTCGCGAGCAAGTACGGGTGGCTGTGGCTGGCCTACAACCTGTTGATGGCGGCCGCGCGCCGCGTCCGTCGTAAGCCGACACCGAGGTCGGTGACGATCGCGATCACGTTGCGCTGAAGCCGAGGCGAGCAGCACCACCGGTTCGGCTCCATGGGGGTCACGGTCATGTAGTTGGTGCCGTCGCGAGAGTCGTGCAGGCGCTGGCTGACCTTCGCTCACGGCGAGATGGTGGCGGTCAACCTGAGCAGCTAAGCTGTCCGCGCTGGCTGACGACCGATGTCGTGAACCCCCATTTGGCAGGTGTGATTGATGCTCCCTCATAGATCGTCGGTGCCCGATAACTCAGTGGCGGGCCTACCGGGCCCGTACGACTGGACTTGTTGCGCCTGCGACCAGCGCAACGGCCACTGGCTGCGTCTTTGCCTAGCCTGCGGTACGCACCGCAGGCACGCTGTTGCCCTCCTGCCACCATCTGTCTTCCCAGGGACGAGGAGCGGCTTGGTAAGTGAGCGCCCAGTTGGGGCCGGGGGACCGCCGCCAGCCGTGCAAGCCTGTGCGAACTGTGGACAAGAGCCTGTGGCCGGGCTCTGTCGCTGTGACCGGCCGCGACGCACCGTCCCCTCGACGCTCGCCATGGACATGCTCGAACTTGACTGGGTGGCCGAGGGTGTCTCGTTCGACCGCGCCCTAAAGGA
>DAHWQF010000520.1 GCA_027334785.1 Acidimicrobiaceae bacterium | reverse complement strand
CCATGAGCAAGCTCGACGCGCGCGACCGCGCCCAGCTCGTGGTGTTCGCCTACGAGAGCGGCCTGGTCGTCCCCGGCGCGGGCTAGGCGGGCTAGGCGGGCTAGGCGGGGCGCCAGTTCCGGGCGCCAGCCGGGTGCAGTTCGGCCACTTCTGGCGCGTTCTGGGCCAAATACGCCCCGAACCAGTCACAAGTGTGAGAAGTGGACAAAAGTCGCCCTGGGCGCCGGCCTTCACTGGCCTTAGGCCGTTATCTGGCGCCTTCCCGGCCTCTGGCCAGCTTCGAGGACCAAAAGGCGGTCGTCGCTCGCCAAGGTCACTTCCTCCGCTACCCCCACCGTGACCTGGCCACCGTGGACGGCTCCGAGGACCAACCCCTCCCGGCCGGCGCGCACCTCCCTCAAGCTCCGCCCGACCTGGCTGGCTTCGACAGGCACCTCTTTAAGTTGGTAGTCCTCGGAGTCGACGAGCCTGAGCAGCAGTTCGCCGGCGTGTGGCACCTCCATCACTTTGGTGAGGGTGTGGACGAGCAGGTCGTCGGCAGACAAGGTCGCCTCCACCCCCAGGTCTTGGAGGGCGCGCGAGACGCTCGCCGAACCGGCTATCGCCAAGACCGGCGTGCCAGGTGCGGCCCGGCGCACGAAAACGGCGGTCACCAGGACGTCCGCATCGTTCCTGCTTGCCACGAGCACCTGGCCGGCCCGCTCCGGGTGCGCCCGGCGGACAGCTTCCTCATGGGTGGGGTCGGCCGAGACGACGTCTACCGTCTCAGGGAAGGCCGAACGTGCCGCCAGCGTGACCACGACCACCTTGCGCCCGGCCGCCGCCAGTTCGGCTGCCACCGGTGGGAAGGTCGCGCTGTCACCGAACATGACCACGTGGCGCTCAGTTGGCTCGGGGTGCACGGCGCCCATAAGCCTACGCAAGTGGGTCGTCACGACCGCGCTCGCAAAGAGCGCGAACGCAGAAGCAAACAGCGGGATCGTGGTCAGCATCACCCCGACGGCGACGGCGCGGCCCGAAGCGTTCTTGGGGGTGACGTCCCCGTACCCCACTGTCGTGGCGGTCGTGATCGCCCAGTAAAGCGCCGTCCAGTAGCCGACGTGCTGGGTCACGACAAAGAGAGCGGCTCCCACAAAGGTGCACGCTGAACCGATGAGCGCCAGGCGGAGGGCCTGGGACCGCCTGACGTGGGACAAGAGGACCGACAAGATACTGACCATGGGTATGGATCCTGGTCGCTGGCCACGGCCGGCGCCTGTTCGCGCTCACTCGTGGCACAGGTCTCATTTGCCTCACTCGTCGCTGCCGCTGGCCAAGAGGGCGGCCGCCTTCAACACGGACCGGCGGGCACGGCCCAGCCGGCGCTCCTCCGCCGCAGCAGCGCCGTCCCCTGTCTCGATCGCTTCCTTCAGCTTGTCGTAGCCGATGCCGGCCAGCTCCTCGGCGATCCCTTCGAGCTGTGAGCGAAGCCCCTCCAAGCGGTCGTCTCCCATGGGACCAGTCTGTACCAACGGTCCCCTTGAGACCGAGACCCCTCTCAACCACTTGCGGTCCACGCGGTCCTCCCGGGGGCCCGCCCGCCGGCGGCGGCTGATGGCTCGGTGGCCCTTCGCCGGCACTCAGTGACGATGCAGCGAACCGGGGAGGCCGGGGTGCACGGGGTGCTCGGAGCCGGCAGGGACCCTCACCGCCTCGGCTAGGCGCCGGCCCCACCACTGCCTCACGGCCTCCCGCCGGCGGTCCGCCGCCAGCTCGACCAGGATCTCTTCCCGGCATTCCTCGAAGGGACGCAAGTTAGCTTGGCGGACCGCCTCCACCACGAGCAGGTGCCAGCCAAACGGGCTTTCGACTGGCCCCCGCAGTTCTCCTGGCGTCGCGGCGAATATCACCTCTTCGAGGGCGCCAGCGAGCTGGCCCCGCTCAACCCAGCCGAGGTCCCCGCGCCGGCGGCGGCTACCCTCGTCGAGCGAACAGCGCGATGCCAAGTCGCCGAGCACGGTGGTCGCTCGCCCGCCGGCCTGCGCGGCTGCCGTTCCCTCCCCAGCCTGCGCGGCCCCTTGTCCCCCGCCGGCCTGCGCGGCCCCTTGTCCCCCGCCGGCCTGCGCGGCCCCTTGTCCCCCGCCGGCCTGCGCGGCTGCCTCACCTCCGCCGGCGCCGGCCACTTCTGCCGCCAGTATCTCGGCCGCGGCGCGCTCGGCGACCAGCAAGTGGCGCACACGCCGAGCTTCCCCGGCGCGGTAGCGGTGCAGGCTCGCCTGGTAGCACGCGAGGGCATCGGCAAAGCCAGGCGGCCCGACCGAGATCTCGCCCGCACCTTCGAGGGCGCTCACCCACTGGTCTAACGAGGAGGGGTCGGTGACGCCGAGCCGAGCCGCCTCCCGTTCGAGCAGCCGGTCGGCGAGGAGGCCCTTGGCGGCCCACGTACGGAGCGCGCTCTGCTTCGAGAAGGGGCCGACTACGCCGGCGTCGCCCGGCACTTCGCCAACCTGCGCCGGCTGACCGATCGCCAGCTCATCCACGCCGACCCGGGTGCCGACTGCCGAGCCACCGAGGGCCATGAGATAGGCGTCGAGCGCCACCGCCTCCACGGCCTCGCCGGCCACCCACCCGACCACGGCCTCAGCCACGCTTGGCCCCGGCCAGTTCCCCAGCCTCTTCCCCCTTTGCTGCCCCGGCGGCAGCCCATGCCGGCGTACCCAGCCGCAACGGCACCGCCGGCGAGTACCAAAGGCGCCCGAAATAGGTCACCTTCCACAGCGCCCACGACTCGAGCCATCCCTGGAGAGGACCCTCGACGGTGGCCTCGAGCAGGCGCTCTTCCCCCGGACCGACGACGAAACCCTGGTGCCAGGCCCCTATGAGCGGCCA
>DAHWQF010000051.1:8435-11979 GCA_027334785.1 Acidimicrobiaceae bacterium | reverse complement strand
CTGTCTAGTAGGCCTGTCTCATGCCCCCCAGTGGGGCTGTACGGCAGGCTCGCGCACGTCTATGACCGGGCTCGGCAAAGGGGCGCCCGCTGCCGCTATGACTGAGGTGATCTCCTCGCCCACCAGTTCGTCGCGCTCCAGGAGGGCGTCACGGAGGGCCTCGACCACGCGCCGCTGGGAGGAAATAACGCCCTTGGCGGCTTGCCGGGCGGACTGCAACAGGTCTTCGAGGGCTTTTCGGGTGCTTTCGTCGGAGAGAACCTTGCTCACGAGGTCGGCATGGCCCGCGGACGCCTCGAGCGAGATCATGCTGCCCCCCATCCCGTAGGCGCCGACCATCTGGGCAGCCAGCCTGGTGGCGCCGGCCAGGTCACCCGACACACCTGTCCCGGCCTCCCCGAAAAAGGCCTCTTCGGCCACGAGGCCTCCCATCGCCACCCGGAGGAGGGCCTCGCACTCGCTCCGGGAACGGGTGAAGCGCTCCTCCTTTTCGGAGTGAGCAAGCATGCCCAAAGCTTCGCTCCGCTTGATGATGGACAGGACGTCGAGGCGACGGCCGGGCGCCCCGAAATAAGCCACCGTAGCGTGGCCTGCCTCGTGGGTCGCTATCTGTTGGCGTTCGCTTTGGGTGTAGCTGACCGGCTGGGCGAGCCCGAGCTCGGCGGTCATGCGCGCCTTTTCCACGTCCACCCAGGCCATCGCCCGACGTCCGCCTCGCAGCGCCCACACCAAGGCCTCGTCGAGGAGGCGCTCGAGCATCACCGGCGAGTAACCGAAGGTCGAACCGGCCAGGGTGTCGCGGCGCACCGGGTCGTCGAGCTCGGCCTCGTGGGCTTTGCGGGCCAGGTAGTAGTCGAGGATTTCCCGCCGGCCCGAACGGCTCGGCAGGTCGACCCGCACCGTCCGGTCGAAGCGTCCCGGCCGCACGAGGGCCGGGTCGAGGTCGGAGGCCCGGTTGGTGGCCCCGATCACCAAGAAATTGGCCGGCGTGAGCGTCCTTTTGGCGAGCGCTTTGGACGCCGGCAGCCAACGGTTGACCTGGTCCACGAAAGCGTTCACAAGGCGGGTCCCAAACGGCGGCGTGTCAAAGGACTGGAGCTGGACCAGCAGTTCGTTGACCACGCCGGCGATGCCCTCCCGGCCTGGACCTGCGCCCATCCCGCCCCGGGCAGCCCCGATGGCGTCGATCTCCTCGATGAACCCGATGGCGCCGCCCTCTTGCCTCGCGTACTTGCGGAGCGCCCGGAAATAGCTACGGATCTTGCGATTGGTCTGGCCGTAGTACATTGACTGGAAGGCAGAGGACGACACGAAGAGGAACGGCACCCCTGCTTCGGCCGCCATTGCCTTGGCTATATACGTCTTACCCGTCCCGGGCGGGCCCTCGAACAAGACCGCCCGGCGGGGGCTCCCGCCCATCTGCTCGGAGAAGGTCCGGTGGGCGAGGAAGAGGTTGAGGGTCTTCACCACTTCGTCGACCACCGCCCCTGCCCCCACCACGTCCGCCAGGTGCACACCCACCTCCTCGGGCCGGTAGAGCACGTGGGGAGAGCGCCCCGCTGCCAGGAGCGGCCCTCCCATCACGACGCCGAGCAGCACGACCAAGGCCAGCGCCGGCAGGTAGGAGACGAGCGCGGGCGGGAAACCGATGTGCGGCCAATGGAAATCGGCGTTCGCCGCCAGGTAGTTGCCCTGGAGGTAGCGGACGAGGCCGGCGACCGTGCGCCCGACGACCGGGACCGCCACTATGGCGAGGACTACAGCCAGCCGGCGCAGGCGAGCCTGGCGCGCTTGCTCTCGTGACGTCCCCACGTCGGCGTCACGGAGCACGTCTTTGGAGCCGAGCGCCGCCAGTTCCATCGTTGGCCCTCCTTTTGCCATCGACCTTCCTCCTGCGCCGGCTTGTGCAACGAGCCTACGCACGCGTCCGGGGCGTGGCCAGCGACATTAGCCTCAGAGCGCGCACAGATCCACTGTAGGTGGGAAAGGGCGGATAACGGCCCGTACTAGGTTTGGTCCGCACATGGCAGAACTCGCGCTCGTGCTGCGCAACGACGTCTACCGGCGACCGCTCGAGACCGCCCTGGCCCGCCTCGGGCTCGGGGCCGGCTGGCGCTGCGCGGACGTCGGCGCCGGCGGCGGGGACGTGACTGTGGCGCTGGCGCGGCTGGTCGGGCCGGGAGGCCGGGTGTACGCCGTAGACATCGACCCGGCCAGCCGCGACGAAGTGGCCGAAGCGGCGGCGAGCGAGGCCGGCGGCCAGGTCGTGGCCATTACCCAGGCCGCGGAGGATCTCCTGCTACCCGAGCAGGTCGACCTGGCGTACTGCAGGTTCTTGCTCATGCACGTGGTAGACCCCGCCGCTGTCCTCGGCCGCATGGCGTCGGTCACGCGATCCGGCGGCTGGGTGCTCGCCCAGGAACCCGTCACCTCCGCCGGCCGGGTCGGCGGCACCCCCATGTCGATGCCCTCTGCCCGCCACCCTGACGTCGGGGCCCTGTTGCCCCGCTTGGTGATCGACGCCGGCCTCGAACTGGTCGACGCCTGGGCCGAAGCCCCTGCCGGCGCCGGCCCGGGACCGGTGGCCAACTACCTCGAAGACCTGACCGGCGTGAGCCCCGGGGAGGACCCCGTCGTCCTCCCGCCGCTAGTCACGGCCATCGCCCGCAAGCGGCCCGGCGCGAGCTGACGAAGAGCGGGCTTACCGGCCCGCCACCGCCTTCGCAGGCCTCCTTCGCAGGCCTCCTTCGCGGGCCTCACATCGTTGCGGCAACGCCGCCGGCCTCGTTACGAGAGCACGACCACGCTGCGGAGCACCTCTCCGCGGCCCATGCGGGCGAAGGCCTCTTCCACGTCCCCGAGGCCGATGGTCTCGCTCACGAAGCGGTCGAGGTCGAGCCGGCCCCTCCGGTACAGCTCGATGAGCGACGGGAAGTCGCGGCTCGGCAAACAGTCCCCGTACCAGGACGGCTTGAGCGCCCCGCCCCGGCCGAAGAAGTCGATCATCGGGATGTCCGGGAAGCGCATCTCCGGCGTCGGGACGCCCACTTGGACGACCGTGCCGGCCAGGTCGCGGGCATAAAAAGCCTGCTCCAGGACTTCGGGACGCCCAACCGCCTCCACCACGACGTCGGCCCCGAACCCGCCGGTAGCCGCCCGCACGGCGGCCACAGGGTCCTCGCGCGAGCTGTCGACCGTTTGCGTCGCCCCGAGGTCGCGAGCCCACTCAAGCTTGCGCGGGTCGATGTCGACGCCGATGATCGTCGTAGCCCCGGCCAGCCTGGCGCCGGCTACCGCCGCGCAGCCGACCCCGCCGCAACCGAAGACAGCGACGCTGTCGCCGGGCTGTACCCCGCCCGTGTGGAGCGCCGCGCCCAGGCCGGCCATCACTCCGCAGCCGAGCAACCCGGCGGCCTCCGGGCGCACCTTGGGCACTTCGGTGCACTGCCCGGCGGCGACGAGGGTCAGCTCACAAAAGGCGCCGATACCGAGCGCGGGCGTGAGCGGCGTCCCATCAGCCAGGGTCATCTTCTGCGTGGCGTTG
>DAHWQF010000051.1:0-8430 GCA_027334785.1 Acidimicrobiaceae bacterium | reverse complement strand
CCCGCTCACAAAAGGCGCCGATACCGAGCGCGGGCGTGAGCGGCGTCCCATCAGCCAGGGTCATCTTCTGCGTGGCGTTGAACGTCGAAAAGCAGTACTGCGGTTTTCCCTTGCGGCACGCCCGGCAGTTACCGCAGACGGCCCTCCAGTTGAGCACGACGAAGGCGCCGGGCTCGAGCCCGTTCACCCCTTCCCCCACGCTCACCACCTCGCCGGCGGCCTCGTGGCCGAGGAGGAAAGGGAAATCGTCAGTGATCCCTCCCTCCCTGTAGTGCAAGTCGGTGTGGCAGACACCGCACGCCCTCACCCTGACCAGGGCTTCTCCGGACCCTGGGTCGGGCACGACGACCGTCTCGAGCGACACCGGCTTGCCCCGCTCGAGGGCTACCACCGCTTGGACTTCATGGCTCACGCGCCAGCCTCCTCCCTCACGCCCACCTCACGCGAGCGCTCTCTTGCCACCGCTTTACCACATCCCTGTTGCCGCTGACCTCGAGGCCTTGGACACCGCGGCGGTTCCATGCGAAGAGGTAGAGGTCCGAGGCGGTGGCCCTCACCGAGAGGTCCCCACCGTGGTCGCCTTCGAGCGCCGTCACCCCCTCGGCACCGATCCGCACCGTCCACGAGGCGGCGAAGTCGGTCGCTTCCAGCACCAACGAGCCTTCAGGGGCCCCTTCGTCGCCCCGGCGCTTGCGCCTGGCGAGGAACCCGAAGAGAAGTTCGTCGATACCGTCGGCAGCAAAAGCTGGCTCGAACGGGGTGACGGCGCCGGCGCGGGCCAGCTCCGCGTCTGCCCGGTGCACGGCGGTCTCGTGGGCTTGGCGCCGCGCCCAAAACGCGAGCGGGGAAGGTGCCGGCAAGAACGTCCAACAGCGCAGATCAACCGGCGCCCCCCGCAGTGCCTCGACGAGGCCCGCGTGGCCCTCCTCGGCCCAGCCGACGAGCAGCGCAGGGCCCGGGGCGGTACCGAAAACCTCTGGCTCGTCCTTTTCAGGCACCATCTCGGTCCACCCGTGGGAGACGTAGCTGGCCGCCCAGTGGTGCACGAAACCGATGTGGGCCAGGAGATCAGCGAGACGCCAACCCGGGCACGTCGGCACCGGGAGGTCGAGGTTCGATGCCCGGGCGACCGAGACCAGGCGTTTGCCTTCGCGCTCCAGGGCGTCAATGTGCTCTGTGACCTGCATTCCCGCCTATCTTGCCAGGGCCATGGGCCCGAGGGCGCCGGCCCTGCCCGCACTCCAAGCCATCGACCACCAAATCGACCGCCTGAGTGACAAAACGTTCGTCGAGGGGCAGGTGGCCATGTAAGAGGCGATGGTAGGCGGAACCGAACACGAGGTCGAGCACCAGGTCTGCGTCGGTGCCCGCAGGCAGGTCCCCGCGGCGGACGGCTTGGTCCACGAGGGCCCGATGCTGTTCACGAAGCGGGTTGAACACCCGGGCTCGCCACGCCACGGCGAGGTCGGGGTCGCGCTGGGCTTCCGCGATCAGGCCAGCAAGCATCCTCCCCGCCCTGGTGGTGGCCACCGCCCGCACCCACGATTTGACCGCGGCACGCAGGTCCTCCCGGAACCTCCCGGTGTGAGGCAGCGTCAACTGGCTCTGGAACTCCGTCAAGAAAGCGTCGAGGGCCAAAGCCCCCCGCGAGGGCCACCGCCGGTAGATGGTCGCCTTGCCCACCCCAGCGCGAGCCGCCACCTCTTCGATCGACATACGCGAAAGCCCTTTTTCGGCCAGGAGATCCGTGGCGACACCGAGGATGGCGGCGCCGGCCTCCGCGCTCCTCGGCCGGCCGGGCCGGTGGGCGGGCCCGCCGAAAGCCTCTCCGGTGCCGGCCTCGCTCTGCTCATCCCGCCCGGCCATCTCCTCGCCGCCTCTGGCCCCTCTCGGAATAGCCCTCCGCCTCCTGCTGTTAGACTCAGCCATAACGAAACGGATCGTATCGTATCGGAGATAGTGAACGTGAGTATCGCGGCAGCTGACACCGAGCCGGGCCCCACGGCGAGCGCCCCGCTAAGGGCGGGCAGCTCGTGGAAGGCATCGCCCGGGACCACCCTCGTAGGCCCGGGCCAGCTCGCGCTGGTACTCATACTGGCCGCCTCTTTCATGGTCGTCCTGGACTTCAGCATCGTCAATGTGGCCCTCGCTTCCATACAGCGCGAGCTCGGCTTCACGGCCTCGTCGGTCCAGTGGGTCGTCACCGGGTACGCGATCACCTTCGGCGGGCTCCTCGTGCTTGGCGGGCGGGCCGCCGACCTTTTCGGGCGCCGGCGGATCTTCCTAATCGGCCTCGCCGTGTTCGCACTGGCCTCACTCTCGGGCGGCCTCGCCCAGGACCCGGGTCTTCTCGTGGTGTCCCGCCTGGTCCAAGGCGCTGGGGCGGCCATGGTGGCGCCGGCCGCCCTCTCGCTCATCACGACGAGCTTCCCCGAGGGCCAGAGCCGCAACCGGGCGCTGGGGGCGTACGGGGCGGTGGCGTCGCTCGGCTTCGTGTCCGGCCAGGTGCTCGGCGGCGTGCTGGTCGACTTCACCAGCTGGAGGTCGGTGTTCCTGGTCAACTTGCCCGTCGCGCTCGTGGTCGTGGTGCTCGGCCGCAAGGTGCTCCCCGAGTCCCGCCTGGGTGGGAGCGCGAAGCACCTGGACTTGGGAGGCGCCCTCCTCATCACTGCCGGCGTGGCGCTTCTCGTCTACGCCGTGTCGGAAGCGGGCGCGCTGGGCTTGATTTCTGCCCTCGTGCTCGCGCCCCTGGGCTTGGCTGTCCTGGCGCTCGCCGCCTTCGTGGCAGTCGAGCGCCGCCACCAAGCCCCTCTGGTGCCGCTGCGGCTGCTGCGCCTGGGCAACCTGCGTCGTGCCAACCTCATGATGGTCTTGATGGGGCTCTGGAACGGCGGGGAGCTGATCGTCCTTTCCCTCTACCTCCAAGACGTCCTCCACGACTCTCCCCTCGTCACCGGCCTGGTCATCGCCCCCCAGGGCGTGGTCGGGTTCACGGCCGGCGCTTTTGGCCCCAGGCTGCTCCGACGCTTTGGGATAAGGGGGCTCAACGTCATAACGGCGGTGGCCGCTCTGGCTGGCTTCGTGCTGCTCAGCCAGGTCCCCGCCACCGGCGCCTACAGCCCGGCCTTGGCTGCGGTGACGCTGGTCGGCTTCGGCACCGCCGGCACGGCCTTCGCGAGCACCGTGGGTGCGAGCGCCGGCATGGCGGACTCGGACCAGGGGTTCGTCGGCGGCGCAATCAACACGAGCCGCCAGATCGGCGCCGCCGTGGGTGCGTCGCTCCTTCCGGCCGTGGTCGAAGCCGTGAGCAGGCACGGCCAGTTGACGAGCGTCGCCGGCGTCCGGGCCGCCATGCTCGTCGGTGCGGCCGCGGCGGGCGCCGCCGTGCTCGTCGCCCTCCGGGCGCGCTGAGCCCGCACGCCTGTCAGCCTCCGAGGCCCCTCGCCCGTCGCCCCGGGGCGAGCCGCGCCCGGCGTCCGGCCCCCGCCCGAGCGGGCGGGGCTCAGCCCGAGACGACCGTCAGGGCGCGGCTCGATTTGTTGAGCGGGTCGGGGGCCATCGGGCGTGGCGACAACAACGTCCTCGATGCGCACGCCCCATTTGCCGGGTACGTAGATGCCTGGTTCGACCGAAAAAACGTGCCCCGCGGCGAGCGGCTCGTCGTTGCCGGCGACCAGGTAGGGGTCTTCGTGCTCTTCCAGGCCGATCCCGTGCCCGGTGCGGTGCACGAAGTAGCGGCCGTAACCGGCATCCTCGATGACCGTGCGGGCAGCGCGGTCGACCTCGCTGCAGGGGCGGCCGAGCTGCGCCGCCTCCACCCCGGCGGCCTGCGCAGCAGCCACGACCTCGTATATGTGGGCCAGTTCGGCCGGTGGGGGCCCGGTGAAAACCGTCCTCGTGGTGTCGGAACAGTAGCCCGAGAGCGAGCCACCGAAGTCGCAGACCACCGGTTCGTCCCTGCCGATCCGTCGGTCGGAGGCTTCGTGGTGGGGGCTGGCTGCGTTGGGCCCCGAAGCCACGATGGCAAAGTTGACGTGCTCGTGCCCCTCCTCCAAGAGGCGCCTCGAAATCTCGGCGGAGACTTCGCGTTCGGTGCGCCCGATCAAGGGGATCTCGCCGGCGAGGAGTGCCGCCGCCACCTTGTCCGCCGATGCCGCCACCCGGGCCAGAGCCTCGATTTCGGCTGCGTCTTTGACCGCCCGCAACGGGCCTGTTACCAAAGAAGCCGGGCGCCAACTGGCGCTGGGCAGCGCCGACTGCAGCCCGAGCACAAACCTCGCCCAGGTCCGGTCCCCGACAGCCAGCACCGGCGACGGCGCCGTCTGTTTACGCACGAGCGACGCGACTATCTCGACCGGGTCCTCTGTCTCGGACCAGGGACGCAGCGAGAAGACTTCGGGGATGGGCACGACCCGGGGCGCCTCGAGCGCGGGGACCACAAGTGTGGGCTGCTCGCCGGCGGCGGCCGGGACTACGAGCATCGTGAGGCGTTCCAAGGGCATGGCGGAGTAGCCGGTCAACCAGGGGAGGTCGGCCCCCAACGAGATGAGGAGAGCGTCTACACCGGCAGCCGACATCGCCTGGCGAGCCCGCCCCAAGCGGGCGCCAAAGGGCGTGCCGCCGTTCAAGCCGTGACCCTCGCTGAAGTACCGCCGCGCTCGGGGTCGGCGGGGCCCTCCGCCGGCGTGTCGCTGCGACGCAGCTGCCCGCTGGCTGGAGCGCCGCCGCGCTCGGGGTCGGTGCGACCATTACCCCCGACGACCTCGGCCGCCTGGCGGGCGTGATAAGACGAGCGCGTGAGCGGGGTTGCTACCACTTGGCGGATCCCGAGCGCCCGGCCGGTTTCGGAGAGGCGAGTGAAGTCTGCCGGTGCCCACCAGCGAGCTACGGGCAGATGTTGGGAAGTCGGGCGGAGGTACTGGCCTACCGTTACGATGCTCACTCCGACGGCGCGCAGGTCCGCCAGGACCCCCAGCACCTCGGCCTCCTCCTCGCCGAGGCCCACCATTAGTCCCGACTTGGTCGTGAGCCCAGCTGCCGCCGCCCGGGCCAAGACGGCGAGGCTCCGGGTATAGGAGGCGGAAGGCCGTACCGCCCGCTGCAAGCGGGGGACAGTCTCCACGTTGCAGTTAAACACATCGGGCCGCTCCGCGAACACCATTTCCAGCGCGGCGGGGTCGCCCTTCAGGTCCGAGACGAGTACCTCGATGGCCGTACCTGGGCAGCGCCGGCGGACCGACCGGATCGTCGCCGCGAAGGCCGACGCCCCGCCGTCTGGCAAGTCATCGCGGGCGACGCAGGTGATGACGGCATGGGCGAGGTGGAAGCGGGCCACAGCCTCGGCCACTCGTTCGGGCTCGTTGGGGTCGAGGGGAAGTGGCTTGGCCGTGTTCACCTCACAGAAACCGCAGGCTCGAGTGCAGCGGTCCCCGTTGATCATGAAGGTGGCTGTCCCGTCGGCCCAGCACTCGAAGATGTTGGGGCAGCCCGCCTCCTCGCACACCGTGACCAGGGCCAGTTCTCGGACGGTCTTTTTGAGCGAGCGGAAACCTGGGCCCAGGCTCGCGTTGGCCCGGAGCCAGGGGGGCTTGCGAGCACTCAACGGCACGCCCTCGCCCACGCCGGCCGCGGCCAACCGGCCGAGGAGGCGCACGGGCTGGGCGGCGCGGGTGCCGGCGGGAGGGCCGGCGCTGCCAGAGGTGCCGGTGAGAACTGCAGCGACGGCGCTGGGAGCCGCCAGAGCGGCGGCGTCAAAGGTAGCGGCAGGAGCAGTCCCTGCCAAGCTTGCGAACGCGGGCGAAGCGGCCGGCGAAGCAGACACCCCCGGACCAGCCAGGCCCGCCACGTCTTGGCGGTCGACAGGCCGACCGGCACCCCAGCGCTCGGCTGCCACCTCGAACACGGCCTCTGCGACCTCGGCTACGCTCACGTGCACGCCCTCGCCGGCGAGCGAGGTCACTTCTTTGCCGACGATCCCGCAGGGCACGATGTGGCCGAACATCGACATGTCGGGGTCCACGTTGAGGGCGAAGCCGTGCATGGTCCGCTGGCGGCTATGGCGCGCCCCGATGGCACAGATCTTGCGCGGCCGGCTGCTCTGCGTGCCGACCCACACGCCCGGGTAGCCAGGGAAACGGCTGGCCCCGGGGAGGCCCACACGCGAGAGCGCCTCGATCAACAGTTCCTCGAGCTCGCTGACGTACCCCGGTGTGGCACCCGGGCCACTTGGGACCGACAGTACTGGGTAGCCGACGAGCTGGCCGGGGCCGTGGTAGGTGATGTCGCCGCCCCGGTCTACCGAGAGCAGCTCTGCACCTACGCTCGCCGGGTCCACGAGCATGTGTTCCGCCTTGGCCCGGAGACCGGCGGTGTAGACGTGGGGGTGTTCGAGCAACAAGAGCCAGTCGTCAGCCTCTCGGCCGGCGGCCCACAGCGCTCGCTGGAGGGCGTGCGCGTCACGATAGGCAACGCGTGGACCGAGCCAGCGAAGCCGCAGCACCCGGCCAGGCAGTAAAGAAAACCCGGCCGGCCGTGCCCGGTCCGCGCCCGTCACAGGCCTTTTGGGGTTTGCCCGCACCACCGGGGCCTACAGCTCGGCTGCCCAGTCCCGGGTTTCCAGGATGTCCCGGACCTTGGCCATGAACGCCGCCGCGTAGGCCCCATCGACGGCCCGGTGGTCCCATGACAGCACGAGGTTGCCCACGGGGTGGACGGCGATGCCGTCCGAACCGTCCGGCAGGGTCACCACGACCGGGCGCTTGCGCACGCCGTCGGTGGAGAGGATCGCGACCTGGGGCTGGTTGATAACCGGCACCGTGATCAATGTCCCGTAGCCCCCTGCGTTGGTCAGCGTGAAGGTCCCTCCCGAAATGTCGTCCATAGTCAAGCGCTTGCTGCGCGCCCGCGACGCCAGGTCGGCGATCTCGCGCGCCAGCCCCACCAGGCGCTTTTCCTCCGCACGGTGCACAACTGGCACCAGCAGGCCCTCGAAGTCGAGGTCGACGGCGACGCCGAGGTTCACCTCGCCATGCACGACCAGTTCGTCCTCGCCCACCGAGGAGTTGAGGTAGGGCCACTGCTCCAGCGCGTCGACGACGGCACGAGCTATGAACGGAAGGTAGGTGAGGCTGAAGCCCTCGTTGGCCTTGAAACTGGCGCGGACGGGCAGGCGCGCCCGCTCGACCGCCGAGTAGTCCACCTCGACCGCCACCATCGTGTGGGCCGAGGTGTGCTTGGAACGGACCATATGCTCGGCGGTGCGCCGGCGGATGTTGGTGAACGGGACGACCATGTCCCGCAACCCCGGCCTCGGCGCCGGCGCGCTCGGCGCTAGCCCCAACTCCTCTCCGGGGATAGCTGCACCGACCGAGGAACGATCCGGCTCGGCGCCCGCGGCACCCACCGTGCCGCCCGCCGGCCAGGGAGCACCCCCCGCCGAGGTGCCAGCAGACGGAGCGACCTGAACCCCTGCAGAACCGTTGCCGTTGGCCCCCTGGCGCTCGATCGCGGCCAGCACGTCGTCGCGAGTGATCCGGCCACCTGCCCCCGTGCCGGGTATCTGGGCCGGGTCGAGGCCGTGCTCGGCGATGAGGCGCCTCACCACCGGTGAGAGCAGTTTGCCGGGCCCGGCCTGCGCCGGGGCGCTGGGCGGCCGCTGGTCGGCGGGGCGCCCACCCGGCCTGGCCGGGCCACCGCTCGGCGGCTTGGTGGCCCCGGGGATGCTGGCGGGCCCCGCCGGCGCTGCAGCTACCGCCCGGGCCTCCACCGCCTCGGCGGCGTCGGGGCCTGCTGCGGCCGCCTCACGGGCAGGCGCGGCAGCAACGTCGCCGGCGGAGGCTGTTGGCGTGTCGCTCGTAGGAGCCGCTGGCGCTTCCCCGGCGGGGGTCACCACGGCCAGCTTCGTGCCCACTGGCACCGTCTCGCCTTCGGCCACCAGTATCTCGCCGACGACGCCGCTGACTGGGGAGGGCACCTCCGAGTCAACCTTGTCCGTCGAGACCTCGAACAGCACCTCGTCTTCCGCCACCAGGTCGCCCGTTTTCTTGTGCCACTTAGTGATCGTCCCCTCGGTGACCGTCTCGCCGAGCTGGGGCATCGTGATGTCAGCCAACGTGGATACCTCTTCCAGTGAGGGCGAGCATCGCCTCGCCGAAAACTTCCGACAACGACGGGTGCGGCTGCACGAACTGGGCAACCTCATCGGCCGTCGCTTCCCAGTTGACAGCCAGGTACCCCTGCCCGAGCTGCTCGGTCACCCACGGGCCGGCCATATGGACCCCGAGGAGGCGCCCCGGCCGGCCATCGGGGAGCTTTTCGGCAACGAGCTTCACGACGCCCTCGGTGTCACCGATGATCGCTGCCCTGCCGTTGCCCACGAAGGGGTCCTTCTTCGTGACCACCTCGTAACCGGCCTCCCTCGCCGCCTGCTCG
>DAHWQF010000519.1 GCA_027334785.1 Acidimicrobiaceae bacterium | reverse complement strand
CGGTGGCAAGCGGGTACTGGCCCCTCCTGCGTTACGACCCTGTCTTGCGGTCTACGGGGGACAACCCCTTCCTCCTCGACTCACCGCGGCCGCGCATCAAGCTGGCCGACTATGCCGGCCGGGAGCTGCGCTACTCCGCGCTCGCCCGGACCGACCCGGCTGAGGCGGAGCGCCTGGCCGCGCTCGCACAAGAGGCGGTGGACCGGCACTGGGCGACTTACGAGGAAATGGCGACCCGTCCTGCCGGCCGGTACGCTGCCGACGCCAGAAAAGAGCGATAGGCATGGTGGATCTCTCCACGAGCTACATGGGCCTTTCCCTCCGCAACCCACTCGTCGCTTCTGCTTCTCCGCTTTCCCACACCGTGGACGGGGTGCGGCGGCTGGCGGAGGCAGGGGTGGGAGCAGTGGTCATGCACTCGCTTTTTGAGGAGGAGGTGGTCGCGGAGGCCGAGCGCCAAGCCGAACTGGCCGAGGCGGGGAGCGAGAGCTTCGCCGAGTCGCTCTCTTACTTCCCCGAGGTGCCGGGGGTGGAGGCCGGCGGGCGCAGCTACCTCTCTGTGCTCGAGCGGGCGGCGCCGGTCGTCGATGTCCCGATCATCGCCAGCCTAAACGGGACCACACCCAAGGGCTGGACCCGCTACGCCCACCAGATGGAGAGCGCGGGCGCCTCGGCCATCGAGCTCAACGTGTACTCGTCGCCGCCGGACGCTGACACCTCTGGCCGCGAAGTGGAGGAACGCCATGTCGAAGTCCTCGGCCTGGTGAAATCGGCGGTTTCGGTGCCGGTGGCAGTAAAGCTTTCTCCTTACTACAGCTCGGTCGGGGAGGTGGCGCTCCGGCTGGCCGAGGCGGGGGCGGACGCACTTGTGCTGTTCAACCGGTTCCTCCACCCCGACATCGACCCCGAGGCGCTGGAAGTAGTCGCCGGCCTCGGGCTGTCGAGCCCCTCGGAGGGAAGGCTGGCGCGCACATGGGTGGCTCTGCTCCGCCAGCGCCTAGACATCGGCCTCGCGGCATCGACGGGTGTGGAAAGCTCAGACGACGTGGCCAAGTACCTGCTCGCGGGCGCCGACGTCGTGATGACCGCCTCGGCGCTGCTGCGCCATGGGCTGGGCCACGCGGAGGTCCTCCTCGACGGCCTCCGCGACTGGATGGGCCGCAAGGGCTTCCCGAGCGTGAGCCGTGTGCGGGGCCTGCTCGCCGTCCCGCCCGGTCCAGATCAAGGAGTCGAGGAAAGGGCCGGCTACGTGGCCGCCTTGCGTGCCGCCAATGCCAACCTGGCCGGCCCTTGGTAATGGCCGGCCAATCACGATAATGCCGTAGTCCTCGACCAGCTGTGACGTTCGTCCCTACCCGGACCAGCAATCGAGGCACGAACATGGCCAGATGGGAACGGTTACAGCGATGACAGGCCAACGCGGCGAGGCTACGGAAGCGCCTAGTGACGGCGAGGGGACAACCGGTGTCCCTCCTCCGCCGGGTGAGGTTTCCGAGAACAAGGTGCGCGACCCAGGCGAGCTGTTCCGCCTCGACTGGTCGCTCACGGCGGTGAGGTCGGAGGTGCGCCAGCTCCGGGACCTCGACGACCCGAGCGTGCGGGCCCGGCTGGCGTTACTGGAGCAGCGCTGGCTTTCCGAGCTCCAACGCATCCTGCCCGATTCGTTGCACAGCGAGCTCCACGGCCTCCTCGACTGGCTCCGCAACGACAAGCTGAGCAGCGCCGAGATCCGCCTTGGGCTAGCTCAGCTCGAAGGCTGGCTCGACGGGGTCCTGTCGGGGATGGGCCTAGTGGTGGTCCGCCGGCCGGACGGGCCCGGGCAGGCGCGGGCATCCGGGCAAAAATGAGGAGGGGAACGTCGATGCACGGGCACGACATGGCCAACCGGCAGGCGTTGGACGTGTGGTTGGCCAAGGCGGACCAGGTTTTGGAAGAGGCGGAGGAGTCCTTGGCTTCGACCGGGCGGCCTCCCGTTGGGCGAGGAGAAGAGGAGCGTTCGATGCTGCCTCGCGCTCGTGCGCACGAGGGAGCCCGCGCTGGGGAGCCCGCGCTGGCGGCGGCTCGCACCTGCGCGCTCTCACGGTGACCAGACACTAGGAGGCGCCTCGGGCCATACTGGCGGTCAGGAGATGCACGATGGCTATCGCTATCGCCGTCATAGCATTGGCGCTTGCTGTTGGGGCGATGGGTGTGGCGTGGCGTGCCTGGCCCCGGGGCCGCAGGGGCCGGGTACCCGGCCGTCCGCCGTCCTCCAACCGTCTCACTCGGGCGGTGGAGGTGCTCGTCCTGCTCGACCTGCTGGCCGGCGCCGGGCTCGGGGTCTCGTTCATCCGCAACGGGAGCCGGGTGGCGTCCCTAGGGCCCGCGCACCCAGCCGGCGCCGGGTCCCCGACATCGACAACGTCGGTCCCTGGCTCGGCACCAGGTGGGACGTCTTCGTCGGCCCCTCCAACCTCCGCCCCCTCTTCGCCGGCCCCCTCTTCGCCGGCCCCCTCTTCGCCGGCCCCCTCTTCGCCGGCCCCGTCCACGTCGTCGACGTCGAGGCAGCCCAGCGCGAAGCCCGGCCCCAAGCCGGTGCTCCTCAAGATCTCGCCTGCCTCCGGCCCCGCGGGCCAGCGGGTAACCCTCCGGGGGAGGGGTTTTTTCAGCGCCGATGGCCAGATCACGGTGACCTTCGGCGCCGCCCAAGCGCCCGTGGCTTGCCCAAGCGAGACCACCTGCCACGCCACCGTTCCGTCCCGGCCCGGCACTTCCTCGGCGACTGTCCCGGTGAGCGTCTCGACCGAGACCGGCCGGTCCAACCCGGTTGCTTTCAGCTACGCCTGACAGCGGGCCCAACGTCCCGGGAGATGCGTCTATTGGTCCCTACCCGGGCAGCCGGGTTCCGC
>DAHWQF010000518.1 GCA_027334785.1 Acidimicrobiaceae bacterium | reverse complement strand
AGCTCGCCGACACGGTGGGCGTTGGCAAACTCCTGCCAAGGGTCTGCCTGGGTAGCCTTCAGGGAAAGGCTTATCCGCTCTCGGTCCATGTCGACGTCGAGCACCCGAACGGTCACACGGTCACCGACCTGGACCACCTGACCAGGGTGGTCCACGTGCTTCCAGGAAAGCTCCGACACGTGGATGAGCCCGTCCATCCCCCCGAGGTCGACGAACGCGCCGAAGTTGACCACCGACGACACGACCCCCTCACGGATCTCGCCCGGCTTCAGGTTGGTGAGGAACTCGTCGCGCTGTGAACGCTGCGCCTCTTCCAAGTAGGCGCGGCGCGACAGTACGACGTTGTTGCGGTTTTTGTCGAGCTCGATGATCTTGGCTTCGAGCTCGCGCCCCACGTAGGGCTGCAGGTCGCGCACCCTGCGCAGTTCGACGAGCGATGCGGGCAGGAAGCCCCGCAACCCGATGTCGACGATCAGCCCACCCTTCACGACCTCGATCGCGGGGCCGCGAACGGTGCCGTTGCGGTCCTTGATGGCTTCTATCGTCCCCCAAGCCCTCTCGTACTGCGCCCGCTTCTTGGAAAGGACGAGACGACCTTCTTTGTCCTCCTTTTGCATGACCAACGCTTCGATCTTGTCGCCGACCTTTACGACGTCATGGGGGTCGACGTCGTGGCGAATGGACAGCTCACGAGCGGGGATCACGCCTTCGGACTTGTA
This sequence comes from Acidimicrobiaceae bacterium, assembly GCA_027334785.1. GTDB lineage: Bacteria > Actinomycetota > Acidimicrobiia > Acidimicrobiales > Palsa-688 > JAJZYO01. Next base: position 2,173 of record DAHWQF010000518.1, on the reverse strand, counting down.
GCCGATGTCTAACAGGACCTCGTCCTTGTCGACCTTTACGATCGTGCCGGAGACGATGTCGCCCTCGTCGAACTCGATGATCGTGTTGGCTATGGCGTCTTCGAAAGACGTCCCGCCCAAGTCGTCGGAAACGACCTGACGAGGTGTATAGGCACCTGACTCGTCGAAAGTGCCCATCTCTGTGGTACCGGCATCGGCCACGGGGGCACTGCTCGGCGGGTTTAGTTCGGACATGGTTTTATCGGTTCTTCCTTGACATGGGGGTTGTAACTCGACGTCGCGCCTCGCATGCTACACCTGGAACCAGCCCGGTCCTTCGCGCCCCCCAGAGCGCGGCGCGGCTCGTACCAGGAGGAACCTGCTCAGGGTGCCGTAACGTTACCAGTGTTATGAGGGCGAAGGGTGTCGTGCCAGCGGCGGCCTTTGGCCTGCTGGCCTTGGTGCTGGCGGCATGCGGCGGGACCAAGGTCGCGTCCCCCCGCCGGGCTACGTCCGTGCCTACGACGGCTTCTGGGCCCACAACGAGGTCGTTGGCGGCCACCACCACCTCGACGGCTCCTGCGACCACTACCACCTCTCGGACCACGACGACCAGGGCGGCCACCACAACCTCTCGGACCACGACGACCAGGGCGGCTTCGAAGGCTTCGAGCACCTCTGCGACCTCGACGACCGCCGGGCCTACGACGACGTCTTCATCGTTACCTTCTCCGACGACTTCTGCGGCGCCGGCCAGCCCCACGACAGCTGCCGGCCAGGCACCGAGCGCCGTGGCGAGTGGCCAGCCAGCTGGCGGCTTCGTGCCTGCCGGCTTCGACCCTGTCTCTTTCACGGCGATCTCGCCAAGTGAGTTCTGGCTGCTTGGCATCGCCCCATGCCCCAACGCCGTCTGCACCTCGATCGTGCGTACGACCGACGGAGGAGCGAGCTTCGTCGGCCTCCCGGCGCCGGCCTCGCCGCTCGACACGGGCTCCTCCTCCGCCGGAGCAGTTAACACGTTGCGCTTTGCTGACCCGCTCGACGGGTTTGCCTACGACACCCACCCCGGCGGCGCCTTCTGGGACACCCATGACGGCGGCGAGCATTGGTCGGAACCAGCTTTCCTGCACGGCCGAGAGCTGCTCGCTTTCGGCACGGGTGCCGGCTACGCCTTCGCCCTCGTCGGCACGTGCCAGCAAGGCAGTTGCTCGAGCGTGTCGCTCGAGCGGAGCCCTGTCCGCGCCGATGACTGGGCACCGCTCCAGGTTCAGTTACCCGCCGGCACCGACCCGATCGCGACCATGACCGTGCACGGGCCCGACCTGTGGCTGTCGTTGACGACGTCGCAGTCCACCGCCAACCAGGTCCTGGTGGTCGGGACCGGGGCGGGCGCCAGCTTCACCACCTACAAGAGCCCCTGCTACCAAGGGCTCGGGGGACAGCTGCGGGCGGCGTCTTCGAGCGCCGTGTGGGCCGTGTGCCCGACGGGCATGCTGGCGGGCTTGTGGCGTTCAGGCGACGGAGGAGCGCACTGGCAGCGCCTCAGCGCCGCCCCCGAGCTGCCCAATTTCGCGTTCTTGGCGCCGGCGAGCGCAACTGCGGCCGTCGTTGTCCCAAGCCCCCAGGGTGGGTTGCTTCTCACGACCGACGGGGGCGCGTCTTGGCGGGACGTCCATACTGCCGGTTCGACCGGCTACTCCTGGTCCTGGGTCGGCTTCACGGACTCGACTACGGGTACCGCCCTTCGTAGCCAAGTCAGTGCGCCACCGGGCTGGCCCTGGCCCAATGGCCCTCCCCCCGAGCAGCTTTGGCGCACCACCAACGGCGGCCTCTCCTGGTCGGGGCCAGTGCGTATCGCCGCCTGAGCTCGCAGGCCGGCGCGGCCGGCGGGCACCCCGGAGCACCTCCGGCAGCCCGCCCTCCGGTCGGGGAGAGGCAAACGTGCGTTCGCAACTGCTACCCTTACGCTTACCTTATGTCGGACCGGCTAATCGTGCGAGGTGCACGCGAGCACAACCTGCGGGACGTCTCGGTCGACCTGCCGAGAGACCGGCTCATCGTGTTCACGGGGCTGTCGGGTTCGGGCAAGAGCAGCCTGGCGTTCGACACGATCTACGCAGAAGGCCAGCGCCGGTACGTGGAGTCCCTGTCCGCTTACGCGCGGCAGTTCCTCGGCCAGATGGACAAGCCCGAC
>DAHWQF010000517.1 GCA_027334785.1 Acidimicrobiaceae bacterium | reverse complement strand
CCGGTATCGGGGTCGAAGAAGTGGAGCCTGTCCACCTCAACCAGGAACACCGCGTGGTCGCCCGCCTTCAAGAGCGAACGTGGAGAAACCCTAGCGACGCCCTCTGTCCTGTTGCCACCCATCTGCAGCACCGGCACGCCGCCCAGCTCCTCGGCCCCGGTGGCCGCCTCGGTCAACTTGGAGTGGGCCGCGGACGCCTCGATCAGGAAGTGCACTTGCAGCTCGTTGCCGAGCGCCTCGACCAGCTCTACGTCGGCCTGGACGGTCGAACCCGGGGGCGGCGCAGCACCAAGGGCCGCATCGATCAGGCTCTCGGGCCTGATCCCGACCACGACCTTACGGTCCCGGTACCCGGCCACCGCCGGCCGGGACTGGCGGAGGCTCTCGGGTAGCACCAGGGTCTGGGCGCCGATCTTCACCTCGTCAGCGGTCGGCGAGATGATGGCCTCGAAGAGGTTCATGGCCGGCGAACCAATGAACGCAGCCACGAACATGTTGTCCGGCCGCTCGTAGAGATCCTGGGGGGTACCAACCTGCTGGAGCTCGCCCAAGTGAAGGACGGCGACCCGGTCGCCCATGGTCATGGCTTCGACCTGGTCGTGGGTCACGTAGAAGGTGGCCACACCCACTCGACGCTGGATACGCGAGATCTCCGAACGCATTTGGACACGCATCTTGGCGTCCAAGTTGGAGAGCGGCTCGTCCATCAAGAACACAGAGGGCTCACGCACGATAGCCCGGCCCATGGCGACCCTCTGGCGCTGGCCACCGGAGAGCTGGGCGGGCTTACGGTCGAGGTAGTCGCCGAGGCCGAGCAGCTGCGCTGCGTCCTTCACCTTCCGCTTGATCTCGTCCTTGGGGACCTTGCGGAGCTTGAGCGAGAAGCCGATGTTCTCCGCCACCGTCATGTGGGGGTAGAGGGCGTAGCTCTGGAACACCATGGCCACGTTGCGATCCTTGGGGGCGAGGTCATTGACCACCTTGCCACCCATGAGGAGCGTGCCCGAGCTGATCTCCTCCAACCCGGCCACCATGCGCAAGGCCGTGGTCTTGCCGGACCCCGATGGGCCCACCAGCACCATCAGTTCCCCTTCGGCGACGTCGAGGTCGAGCTCTTTCACGGCCTCGAAGCCGTTCGGATAGACCTTGCTCACCTTCTCGAGGGTCACCGTTGCCATAGAGTTCTCCCTTTTACTCCTTTTGGTCCCGGTCCGCCCTTGCGGGCCTGACATTGTTGCGCCAGGTCCACCTGGCTCCTACGACGTTACATCCTTTCGGGCCCCGAGAGCTAGCACCGCTTGGGCCGCGGGTCAATGCGGTCTCCTAACAAATTCGCGAACGAGTTCTGCCAGGTCGTCCGCGACCAGATCGGGCGCCGGTTCCACGGGCAGGTCATGGCGCTGGGTCACCCCGGACAGGACGAGCCCGAAGTGCGCCCCGAGACGCTTGGCGAAGAGGCCGTCGGTGTCCGGGCGGTCACCGGCCATCACTTCGATGTGCCCGTAGCGCCGGCGAACCAGATCGGCCATCGCCTCGTGGGGTTTGCCGGCGACCTCGGGCTCGCGCCCAGACGCGGCAGCGAGGAACGCCACCAGCGCCCCGGCACCAGGTAACAGCCCGTTCTCAGTGGGGAAGGTCGCATCCGTGTTGGTAGCCACGAAACGGGCACCCGCCCGGACCACATTCGCCACCTCGGCCAGTTCGTCGTAGTCGAGCTTGACCGTCCGCCCGACCACTACCGCGCTCGGCCTGTCATGCGGGGGAACGACCAGCGCGGGACGCTCGGCCAGCGCTTCGTAGATGCCCTCGTCGCCGACGACGGCCACCCGGCTGCCCGGTGGGATGAGGCTGGCCGCGGCCTGGGCCGAAGTGGCCAGGTCCGCCGGCTCGCACTTGATGCCGACCGCCGCCAGCTTGGCCAGGTGGCCGGCGAGACGCGGGCCAGAATTGTTGGTGAGGAAGACGACCCTCTCCCCCGCCTGGCGAAGCTGTTCGACCGCCCCCGCCGCCCCCGGCAGGGCCTCACCCGCCAACCAGACGACCCCGTCCAGGTCGACAGCCCAGGTCACAGGCGCGCTTTAGAGCCCACGCGCCACGTAGGTGAGCTGAAAGCCAGCAACGGCAACCGCGACCACCAGCACGTACATGGCGGCCACGGACACCCGCTGGTGGGCAGCGAGCGCGTGGTAGGCGACCGCAGCCGGGCTGTTGCGCCTGGTCCAGCGCTGGAAGAGCTCGTAACCGCCGAGGACCAAGATGATGAGGGCGATCGGGCTCGGGTTGTAAAACTCCCACACGAGCAGCCCGGCCAGTCCCACCAACCAAAGGACCGGGTGCAGCGCAGCTGCCGCCCGTCCTCCGTCCAGAGGCAGGACGGGCAACAGGTTGAACAGGTTTACCAAGAACCCCAAGGCCCCGAGCTGGAGCAAGAAGTCGGACCCAACGGCGTGGCCCCACACAGCCACCGCAGCCGACGCCGCCGTCCCGAAGTAGGGGCCGGCGAGCCCCGAAACCGCCTCCTGGTAAGCGTTCCGCGGCATCTGGCGCATATTGACAAACGCCCCCAGGAACGGGATGAAAAGGGGCGCCGACGCGGGCACTCCCTGGCGGCGGAGCACGATCACGTGGCCCATCTCGTGCACGAAGATCAACAGGACGAAGCCGATTGCGAAGCTCCAGCCGAAAAACAGCGTGTAGGCGACGACCGAGATGCCCATCGACAGCACGAGGCCTATGTACTTGAGCTTCAGCAAAAGGGCGCCGAACTTGGCCAGAAAAGCGGCCGTGGCCGCCAGCCCGGTTACGAACCGCTGCCAGGCCCGCCGGAGCTTGCCGACGGGCTTTACCTGGTTTGCCGGGCGGCTGGCGCCCGCCCGCCGAGCACGCGCTTGGCCCCGC
>DAHWQF010000516.1 GCA_027334785.1 Acidimicrobiaceae bacterium | reverse complement strand
CTCGCGGCAACACCCGGGGGGCCTCCAGGGGGACCGAGGTCCGAGGTGCCGCGTAGGCCATGGCGGCGCCCACCACCGCAGGCCATTCCCCAGTCGTGCTCCTGGCCGAGGTGACGGCAACTGTGCCCGAGGCCATCGCTCGGGCCGGTGCGGTTGGTGCCGGGAAGGCGAGGGCCGAGAGCCCGGCGACCGCTGGGGCCATGAACTGTAGGCACCGCCTCGAAACCCCCACGTGCCTGTTGCCCATCGGGTCGCGCTCACCTGCCTCCTGCGGGCTCACCTGCCTCTTGCGGGCTCACGCACTGAAGTTCAGGCCTTTGGCCCCGCTCAAGAACCACCGCCCGTCGACCTTCGATGCCTCGATCCCCGACTGGCTAAAGGGGACCCAGAACGTCTGGGTGTGGCCGGCGACGGTCTCGGTCCCAGCTTCCAAGCCACTTACTCTCATGGTGGCCCCGGTCGGGGTGAGCTTGGTGAGCTTCACCGTGAGCTTGCGGTACCCGGGCTTTACCAAGGGCCCGGTGCCCAGGGCCGGGCCGGGGTTGTGGGCCCCGCCCAGCAGTGCCAAGGGGTTGGTGCCCTTGAGCGCCTTGCCCGTGACGAAGAAGTTGTCGATCGTCTTCTTTTGCGCCGGCGAGAGCGACTCCAGTTTCTTCTCTGCCGCCTTGCCCTCAGGGCTCAGGTTGAAAAGGCCGAGCAGCAAGAGAAAGGGCACCGCGACATATGCCGTCGTCTCGAACGCGCACTGGCCCCCGGCGGTCTTCGCCCCGAACTGCCTGACGAGAGCGGCCTGCGGGGTGGCGGCGCCAGTGGCCGGCAGGAGCCGCCGGCCCGGGCTGAGGGCCAACGTCGCCAACTTGTGCTCGCCGGCCGTGCCGGAGAAAAGAGCGTCGTTGACCATTTGGACAATGGTGCTTAGGCAGGGCAGAGGCGCCGCCGGCGGCGGGGCGGCAGCGGCTGTGGCCGCGCCCACTACCACAGAGCCCGGTGACAACAAGGCGGCGCACACTGCCAAGGGGACGAGCTGGTGGGCCATGGTGGCCCTACATTTGCTGGCAATTGGCATCTTCCTTACCTCCTGGTAGGGGAATATCGGACTAACCACGTTGGGTAGGGCCGCTCAGCTTGTGGTCTGCTCAGCTTGTGGAGCATTCGCATCGCGTCTATAGGAAGGTGCTGCTCCGGGCTGTGGGGCTTACCAATTGGGCAGGCCGGCCGGCCACGGCATCACCATGATCGTCGACCGCCATACAGAAACTACTGGAGGGGCACGACACCGAACTGAGCGCACGGGCGTTGATGAACTTGGGCACGGACCAGGCACGGCCGTTGTAAGTAAACGCATTGCCGGCGCTATCCACGAGGGCGCACAGCTCGGCCGATGGGCAAGAGACCGGGCCCCCGTAGCTGTCGGCCCCGGCCACGCCGACCCCGACATAGCGCGGCCCGGCCCACGACACGCCGTCGTAGGTGAGGACCCGGGCCATGAAGTCGACCGCGGCACAGAAGTGCGCCGACGGGCAGGAGACAGAAGCGAGGCCTCCGCCGTCCCGGTCTACGAGCCGGGGTACCGACCAAGAAGCGCCGTCATAGCTGACGGCCCGGCCGTCCGAGCCGACCGCCATGCAGAATTGGGCTGTCGGGCACGAGACCGACCGCAAGTTACCCCCGCGGTCGACCATTAGGGGTGCGCCCCAAGTCCTCCCATTGAACGCAAGCGCATGGCCGGTGTAGTCGACCGCCACGCAGGAACCCAGGCGGGGGCAGGACACTGAACCGAGGCCACCATAGCGGTCGGCCGCCTTGGGTGCGCTCCAGTTCCTACCGTTGAAGATCATGGCATCGCCGGCGTCGTCCACGGCGACGCACCAGGCCGAGTACTGCGAGCGCGCGGTGGGAGCCGGAGCGGGGACACAAGAGACCGAGGTGACACTGGTGGCGTTGGTGCCGAACCGTAGAGGCGCCGACCAAGACGTGCCGTCCCAGTAGGTGCTTTGGTTGACGACGGCGCCGCGAGCCCCCGGGTAGCTCGGATTGCCGCCAGCCACCAGGCAGCTCGACGCGCTGGCGCACGACACCAGCTGCGTGCCCCTGGCCGGGCTGACGGCCCGAGGACGGCCCCACGCCAGGGCACCCGGCGGCGCCGAGCTTGTCGCCCAGTCCACCGCCGGCCAATTGCTGCTTGGTAGCGGCCCCCGGAAGCAATTGGGTGACAAATCGAGCAGATGGCTGGCCCCTGCCGCTTCGCCTGGGCCCCCGAGCACCTGCCCAACCAGCTTGGTGTACACATAGGCCGGCCTGTAGTACTGGTAAGTCTCGTGCGAGAGCACCTCCGTGGCCTCTAGCAGGCAGGAGCCAGGCCGGGAGGCCACGAGATCGACAGGGAACTTTTCGAACGGGCCGCCGGCGCAGCTCTTGGTGCACAGGTCCTCGCTGAACCTGCCACTGGCACGGGCTGCCCCCAGCGAGCCCCGGCTCCAGCGCAAGCCTGAGATGCCGGTGTCGTTGTTCAGCTGGATACCCTCCGGGAAATGCGGCCAGGAGTACAAGACGCCTGGCACTGCCCCCGTCAGTACGTACAGCTGTGGGGCCTTTTGCGCCGCACCTACCGCCCGGGGGGAAAGGGGCCTTTTTGGCCCGGCCAGGGCCCTAGGCAATGCGGGCACAAGCATGGCTATGACAATGAGGGACAAGGAAAAGGACCGCAAAATGGGGAACGGGGGACGGCCCAGTGCTCCCGGTGGTCGTTGGGGGAGACCTTTTCGCCGGCGACAAGACATCGACCCTCCCAGGTAAGCGGACCCAGTATCGCGCGGCCAGCACGTTCCGCGCACGGTCTTCGCCACCGAGCCGCGGCCAACCCGTCGGTCGTCTGATCGCGGTGGCGCCACAACGGGGCCG
>DAHWQF010000515.1 GCA_027334785.1 Acidimicrobiaceae bacterium | reverse complement strand
GCGGCCGCGGCCGGCCGAGGGGTGCAGGCGCGCGAGCACACGGCCCAGGTGCCGGCCGAGGTCCGCCAGGAGCGTGAACGGCTCTTTGCCGAGGCGAAGCTCCCGCTCCTCGTCTGCTCGCCGACCATGGAGCTCGGCGTCGACATCGCCCAGCTAAACGTCGTCGGCTTGCGCAACGTCCCCCCGACCCCAGCCAACTATGCCCAACGCTCGGGGCGTGCGGGGCGTTCGGGCCAGCCGGCGCTCGTTGTCACCTACTGCTCGACCGGTTCGCCTCATGACCAGTGGTATTTCACGCGTCCCGATGACATGGTGGCCGGGCAGGTGGCGCCGCCCCGGCTCGACCTCGCTAACGAGGAGCTCGTCCGCGCCCACGTGCAGGCGGTTTGGCTGTCCGCCTCCGGCCTTGGCCTGGGGCGCTCCATGCTCGACGTGCTCGACACCGAGGGCGACCCCCCCTCGCTTGCCTTGCGGGAGGCGGTGCGCGACGAACTCGCCCGCGAGGAGCCGAAGGCGACTGCCCTACGGGTGGCCAAGGCCGTCCTCGGCGACCTCGAGGAGGGCCTGGCAGGCTCGGACTGGTACGGGGAGGGGTGGCTAGCTGACGTGCTCCGTCTCCTCCCAAAGCGCTTCGAGGAGGCGACAGAGCGATGGCGGGCGCTCTACAAGGCCGCGAGGGGGCAGGCCGAAGCGCAACAAAAAGTGTCGCTCGACGCGAACAGGAGCCAAGCGGAAAGGAAGCAGGCCGAGCGGCTCCGCCAGGAGGCCCTCCAGAAGATGAGGCTCTTGGAGTCGGCCGACGACAGGCTCTTCCAGAGCGACTTCTACGTGTACCGCTATTTCGCGAGCGAGGGTTTCCTCCCCGGGTACTCGTTCCCACGCCTGCCGCTTTGCGCCTACATACCCGGCCGCCGCGAGCGCAAGGGCGCCGACGAGTACGTCTCCCGGCCGCGCTTTTTGGCCATAAACGAGTTTGGGCCGAGGAACTTCATCTACCACGAGGGCTCCCGCTACCGCATCCAGCGTTCCATGCTCCCGGTGAGGGGCGAAAATGCCGACGGCCAGGCCGTGCTAACAGAGACGGCCAAAGTGTGCGAGGCCTGCGGCTATTTCCACCCCGCCCCCGGTGGGGTGGGCCCAGACCTCTGCGAACGTTGCGGGGAGGAGCTGCCAGCCGCCCGTGCCAACCTCTTTAGGATGCAGAACGTCGATTGCCGGCGCGTCGACCGGATCAACTCGGACGAGGAGGAGCGCACCCGCCAGGGCTATCAGCTGCGGACCGCGGTGCGATTCGCAGAGGGGCCGGCTGGCCCGGCGCTCGCGACGGCGGAGATCTTGGCCAACGGGGCGAAGGTCGGGGCCCTCGCTTATGGGCATTCGGCAGAGATCTGGAGGCTCAACCTCGGCTGGCGCCGCCGTGCCAAGGACGCCGCCGACGGCTTCCTGATCGACAGCGAGACAGGGGTGTGGGAAAAGAACCAGGCAGCGGCTGAGGGGGAGTCCGACGATGACGCCGACCCGATGGGCCCTGCCCATCAGCGGGTCGTGCCCTTCGTGGCCGACACGAGGAACTGTCTGCTCCTGGACCTCGAGGGGGAGCGGGACAAGACCACTCTCGCTTCCCTGCAGGAGGCCCTCCGCACGGCAATGCTGGTCAGCTTCCAGCTGGAGGGCTCCGAACTGGAGGCGGAGGCGTTGCCGGCTTGGTACGACCCGAGGCGGCTCATGTTCTTCGAGTCGGCCGAGGGCGGCGCCGGCGTGCTGCGCAGGCTGGTCGAGGACCCAGAAACGCTGGCCCAGGTCGCCCGCAAGGCCTTGGAGCTCTGCCACATCGACGCTCAAAGCGGAGTGGACCTGCCCGGAGCGTGTGAGGGTGCTTGCTACAGCTGCCTGCTCTCCTACACCAACCAGCCCCTCCACAAGTTCCTCGACCGGCGGGCGGCTGCCGATTGGCTCCTGCATCTGGCCGGTGCCAAGGTCGCAATCGGAGAGGGGCCGTTGCCGCGTGCGGAGCACCTCCGGCGCTTGATGGCCCTGGCGCAGAGCGACTTGGAAAGGCGTTTCCTGGACTTTCTAGAGGACGGCGGTTACCGGCTACCGAGCGAAGCGCAGCCGCTTTTTTCGGAATTGGGTGTGCGACCGGACTTCCTTTACAAGGAGACCGGCACGGTCGTCTACATCGACGGCCCCCATCACCAGTACCCGGACCGGGTAAGACGTGACGCCGACGCGACGGGACGCCTGGAAAACGCAGGCTGGGAGGTGCTGCGGTTCGGGCCGACGGACGACTGGGAGGCGGTCTTCGCAAATAGACCTGATATTTTTGGCCGCGCTTGCGCCCAAGGGACCAGCGCGGGTTAGGCATGAGGAATGATTTGCGCTCAGCGCTGGCTCAGGAGCGGGAGACGAAAAGGTCCAAAATCTCCCGCCCGACGTCCACGCCCATGGCTGCTTTTACCAACAAGTCGGCCAACACCCGGTCGTCGGGCGGCAACACTTGTGCGCCGTCGATGCCGTTGTGGTCGAGCACCCAGCGGGCGACGAGCAGCGCGGTGCGCTTGTTGCCCTCGGAAAAAGCTTGTGCTCTTGTGAGCCGGAACGCCAGCGTCGCGGCTGCGACGACAGGGTCTTGCACGGCTTGGGCCGCGACCAAGACGGCCTTTACGCGGGGGAGGTCGTCGGGTTCGTCGTCGAACCACTCATCTGCCTCTCGTACCGCACCGTTGATGGCTACCACCAGAGCAAGGCTCGGGCGCTTCAATGGTCGCGCAAGTAAGCCAGCAGCTCCCGGTACTCCTCCAGGCGCTCGTCCAACCAGGCGCGGTCATCTGGGGAAAGCTCTTCGAGCTCTTCGACGACGACCTCCTGGGGCTGGCTCATCTGCGTTCATCTTAGCCGGCC
>DAHWQF010000514.1:2497-2902 GCA_027334785.1 Acidimicrobiaceae bacterium | reverse complement strand
CGTCGTATGGTCGTATGGGGGTTCCCGTGGGCTCGCTCCGGCGACGGCTGAGTTTCGGTCGGATGGCTCTGCCCGGAGCGGCGCGCCCGTTGCGAAGGGTGGACCCGCGCGGACATGCGCTGCGTACCCGCCGGCGGTGCCACCGGTACGCGAGGGCGCCATCCAGCCCGCTATGGTCGGTAAGCACCTATGACGCTTCCCGTCTTCCCGCCCGAACGCGACCCCGGGCCTGACTTCCACGGGCTTCTCGTGCGGATGGGGCTCTCGCCTTTCGCGGCCCACGCCATTCGGGGTGCATCGGCGACACCGTTCGAAGTGGCACACGGCACCACCATTTGCGCCGTCCGTTACCGCGACGGGGTGATCATGGCGGGGGACCGCCGTGCCACCGCCGGCTCGGCCATA
>DAHWQF010000514.1:0-2487 GCA_027334785.1 Acidimicrobiaceae bacterium | reverse complement strand
CGCACCATGGAAAAGGTCCATCCTGCGGACGTCCACAGCGGCGTTGCCATCGCCGGCGCCGCGGGGCCGGCACTGGAAATGGTCCGCCTTTTCCAGCTCCAACTCGAGCACTACGAGAAGGTGGAGGGCCAGGAACTGAGCCTCGAGGGCAAGGCCAACCAGCTCTCCCAGATGGTGCGGGGCAACTTCGCCATGGCGCTGCAAGGCCTCATCGTGGTCCCGCTCTTTGCCGGCTACGACCTGCGCCGTGACAGGGGCCGGATCTACACCTACGACCCGACGGGGGGCCGCTACGAGGAGACCGACTTCCACGCCGATGGTTCGGGCGGCCGCGATGCCCGCACGACCATAAAGCTCGGCTTCAAGGACGACCTCTCGCGTGGAGAGGGAGTGGAACTGTGCGTCCGGGCGCTCTGGCAGGCCGCCGACGAGGACTCGGCCACGGGTGGGCCAGACGCCGTCCGCGGCATCTACCCAACCGTGGCGACCATAACCAAAGACGGCTTCCAGCGCGTGCACGAGGCCGAAGTGGCGAGGGCGTTCGAGAGGGTTATCGCCACGCTGTCGGTGGCCGAGGTCCACAGGGAGGAGGACGAGCCATGACCATGCCCTTCTACGTGGCCCCCGAGCAGTTCATGAAGGACAAGGCCGACTTTGCCCGCAAGAACATCGCTCGGGGCCGCCCCTTGGTCGGCACCGTATACGACCGGGGTGTGCTGATCTGCGCCGAGAACAGCTCCCGCTCGCTCCACAAGGTGAGCGAGATCTACGACCGCATCGCTTTTGCCGGCGTTGGCAAGTACAACGAGTTCGACCAACTACGAGTCTCGGGGGTGCAGGCGGCGGACTTGAAGGGGTACCAGTTCAGCCGGGAGGACGTGGACGCCCGCTCCCTTGCCAACCTTTACGCCCGCTATATGGGCAACGTGTTCACCCACGAAATGAAGCCGCTCGAAGTCGAGATCCTGGTCGCAGAGGTGGGGCCGCGAGCGGGGGAGGACCAGCTGTTCCATATCCTCTACGACGGGACGGTAGTGGACGAGGAGCACTTCACCGCTCTTGGGGGTGAGTCGGACGCGATCAGTGACCGCATGGAACGCGCCTTCCGGGCTGGCTGGCCCCTTCCCGAGGCTTTGACGGCGTCGGTCGCGGCGTTGGGGGGTGGCCGCCCGATCGGCCCCGGGGAACTCGAGGTGGCGGTGCTCGAGCGGAGCAACGGCCGGCGTGCGTTCCGGCGCATCGTCAGGCCCGAGCTCGCCGCGCTGCTCGGCCGCCCCGAAGAAGAAGGCACCAGCGGCGAGCCGCCGGCCAAGGAAGGCATCAGCGGCGAGGCGCCGGCTGGAGAGGCGCCGGCTGAAGAGGCGCCGGCAGGAGAGGCGCCCCCAGGAGAGGCGTCGGCAGATGGCAACCAAGGCTGATCGGCTAGACCGTTCCCGGCGGGCGCTCCGCTACTGAGCGTCGGGCCGGCTGCAAAACATGGCCGCCGCTCAGCACCCGGCCCGCTCCCGGAGGTCGGGCCGGTCGCTAGCCGATGAAATGGGCCAGCACGGGGGCACCCGCCACCAGCAGGGCGGCCACCGCGGCCAAGAGACGCCGGTAGCGTGCCCAGCGGCCCCCGAGGGGCGTGGTCCCCGGCTCTGCTTCGTCGGCCCCAGCAGCCGTTGCGTCGCTGGCGAAGGCAGCCTCGACCTCGTCGGCCAGCAGGAGCTCGGCCGCCATTTCGGCCTGGGGCTCGGCGACGAGCACGCTCACGTCGCCGAAGGCGTAGGGCCGGCACAGGTTGGCCCGCAGCTCCGTCACGAAGCCCTCCGACCCGAGACGGGCAGCCAGGACGTTGGCCTCCCAGAAGTCGGGCACCGTCCGGAGGTGAACCATCCGCATACCTGACTGAAGGCTACTCTACGGGCACTAGCCTGCCCCAAACAGGAGACGTATGGATCGACGAATCTTCGGCCTCGAGAACGAGTACGGCGTGACCTGCACCTTGCGCGGCCAGCGCCGGCTCAGCCCTGACGAGGTGGCCCGCTACCTCTTCCGGAGGGTCGTGTCCTGGGGCAGGAGCTCGAACGTGTTCCTGGAAAATGGGGCCCGGCTCTACCTGGACGTCGGCTCGCACCCCGAGTACGCCACGCCTGAGTGCGACTCCATCTCTGACCTGGTCATCCACGATAAGGCCGGCGAACGGATCCTGGAGCACCTCGTTGTGTCGGCGGAGGCCCGCCTCCGGGAGGAGGGGATCCGCGGGGTCATCTTCCTCTTCAAGAACAACACCGACAGCGCCGGCAACTCCTACGGCTGCCACGAGAACTACCTCACCACCCGGCGCGACGACTTCACCCACTACGCCGAGGTGCTGATCCCGTTCCTCATCTCGCGCCAGATCTATGCGGGCGCCGGCAAGGTGCTCCAGACGGCGCGGGGGGCGCAGTACTGCATCAGCCAGCGGGCCGAGCACATATGGGAGAGCGTGTCGTCAGCTACGACCCG
>DAHWQF010000513.1 GCA_027334785.1 Acidimicrobiaceae bacterium | reverse complement strand
GTCACCGACGTTCGCCCACGGCACCCCCGGCACCAGAACCGGCCATCGCCGAGACGCCAGCCGCCAACCTGAGCGCACCTCGGGCAGACGAAGCCACCCGGCCAGCGAAGCCATTCCAGGTAGTCGAGGCAGTCGGCGTCGGTGGCGAACCAGGCCAGGAACTCGCCCATCGAGGTCGGATAGTGAACGCCCGCCACCGGAGCTCTGATCACAAACCACGACGTTACGCCTCAACCACTCCGGCTAAGTGGATACCCCCAAACGTCGCAAATAGCCGAGAGGTTCAGCGCTCCTTGACCTCGTAGACGACGGTCAGGTCGGTGCCCGGGTAGGTCGTCTCGCTCGCCGTCAGCTCCTCGCACAGCGCCGCGAGGGCACGCGTGCGGTGCGGGGCCGAGAGCGGTTCGAGGCGTACGACGAGGCGGCCGGAGACGACCTCGATGTCGCCAGGTGCCCGGTAGATCTCCTGGGCGAGGGCACGCGCCTCGTCTTCGGCGCGGCTGTAGTGGGGCCGCAGCATCCTGCAGAGCGTCGTCTCGGCGTTGTAGGCGCTCAAGCGGACGGCGTCCAAGATGCGCTTGCGCTCGGGGTCGAGGCGGGCCGCCTCGGGGTGGACCTCGCCGAGGGCGACCCGGGCAGGGACCTTCCCCTGGGCAGCCTTGGCCTTTTCGACGGCAGCCTTGGCCACTTCGATCTGCTCCGTGGCGGCGGCGATCGCCTCGTTGGCCTCGGCTGGGGACAAGGTGCGGTCGGTCCCGGCCGAGACGGCCTTTGCGAGCTCGGCTTCTGCAGCGCCCTGGGCCGACCTGGCCGCCTTCACCTTCTTGGCCGCTTCCTTCTTCGCAGGGTTGGGGACGCTCCGCTCGGGGTCGTCGGGGACCTTGGCGTAGGAGTCGAGCCCGTCGAGCTCGAAGCGCCGGCGGCCGTACTTGAAGACGTTCTCCTCGCTCCAGCGCCCGAACATCGCCTGGGCTACCGAGCCTGTAGGCAGGTCGCGCCGGGTGGTGAGGACCTGGGTCTGGTGGCCGCTCTTCTCGTCGAGGCGTGTCACCTGCCTGCAGGGGAAGAAATGGCGCTCGCCCTTGTCGGTATAGGGGACACGGACGGGGCGGTCGGCCAGGAGATAGGTGTCTTGGTGGCCGAAGCTGTCGGTCACCACGTGCCTGGCGAAGCTCGAGCGTGGCTCGGCCGACTTCGGGGCCTTCCTGTAGGTGCAGGTGTCCACGCCGTCTTTACGCAGCTCGTCGAAGAGCTTCGGGCTCCACCCGCCGCGGTCGAAGGTGAGGGTGAAAGCGGCGTGGTCGTCACCTAGGAGGGCCCGCATATAAGAGGTGGCGTTGCGCAGCTCGCCGGCGAGGCCGGAGCCGGGCTCGGGGGCCCACACGAGCACCGCCTCGCCCGAGGTGTCGGTGAGCCAGAGGTCCTCGGTCGCCGCCATCGCGATGCGCATCCGGGCGAGGTGGGCCTTCGGGAGGTCGGCCTTCCCGTGGTAGGCCCGCACGTGGCCGTCCAGGTAGATAATGCCCTCGGGCAGCCCTTCTCGTGCCAGGTGGTGAACGGCCAGGCAGTGCCACAGCTCCCCCGAGCGTTGTAGCCTGGCCAGCTCCTCGAAGCGGCGCCTTATGGTGTGCGCGGTCGGGCCGCGGTCCAAGCCGAGGAGCCGTCCCATCGAGGCGGGGTCGAAGCGCCCGGCCCGCTCGGCGCGCCCCGCACCGACCAGCACGGCGAAGACAAAGGACAGCATGAGCGAGCGAGCCGAGTAGAACGCCGCCTTGGCCAGGGGGTACACCTTCTCGAACGCCTCGAGGAGCCCCGTGGCCACGAGGCAGGGCAGGATAAGGAGGCTCCCGGCAAAAGGCAGGCCCGCCCCGGGGGTGAACACCGGGGGGGCGCCGGCGAGCAGGCCGGCCCGTGCCGCCTGGCGCTCGGCCGGCCGGGGCAGCGGGCGGGCGAGCGGCACGAGCTCACCGCGCCCGAGCGGCACGAGCTCCTTCGAGGGCCCCGCCTGTTCCCCGAGGGAGAGCTGCTCTGCTGTTGCCACCCGGGCGACGCTTCGCGCCGAGACGCCCGTCGCCTTGCCCACCTCGGCGACCGTCTTTCCCTGCCGGCGGAGCGCGACTATCTGCCTACGGCGCTGCTCGGTCAGCTTGGACGGCCCCTTCGGGCCCTTCGCCACGCTGCCAAGGCCCTCCACGCCGCCTCGCTGGTAGGCGTCGCGCCAGCGGGCGAAGGTCGAGTAGTCGACGCCGAAGCCGGCGGCCACCTCGCCCGGCTTCGCCGCGCCGACCGCTTCCAATTGCACGGCTGCGAGGCGCCTCGCACAGGCGTCGCCGGCGCCCCACGAGCAGGTGGCGATCCCCCAGATGAAGGCCATGCCGCCCTCTTCGTCCTCGCAGATGGCGACGGCCCCGTTGAGGCGCGTCGAGCCGGCCGGGACGAGGGGGAGCGGCGGCCCCATCCTCACCTCTGTCACGGGCACCACCATGGCACACCCTCCACGAGCTGGCTTGTCACCAAAACCTCTCGTCTATTATGGCATACCCCGAGCCAAGGTGCAAGCCCTTTTCCCTTGAAATTCAGCCGAACTTCCCAACGAGAACGAGAGGCTGACCGGAGCGACGAGATCGCGCAGCTGGGCCGCCCGGCCGGGCGAGGGCTCATGCGCGAACAGGTGTCAATGGCTCGGGCGCCCCGTGCCCCCATTGCCTGCGACGAGCCCGTCGCCCTAACGGGACTGCTCGACCAGGAGGTGGCGCTGAAGGGCTGGCCTGTCACAGCTGAGGCCCACCACGGGCGTCAGCTAGCACCTACATTTTCAGTGATCGCCGACCTACATTTACTATTAGCTCGCCGACCTACATTTACTATCGGCCCGCGACAGGTGCCACACCAGCACGGCACGAGGCCAACGGGCGAGGGCCCCA
>DAHWQF010000512.1 GCA_027334785.1 Acidimicrobiaceae bacterium | reverse complement strand
CACGACGCGGCCAGCAGTGGAGTACGCTGAGACCGGCAGCGAAGAAGGACATAAAGGGCGACCTGCCCAGCGCCGAAGTAAGGACCGGCGCGTGCCATACCGCTGCTGTCCCGAGCGGATCTACAGGCGCCACTCCCCCGCGCCGCTGTAGAGCGCAGGTAGAAGTTCAGTGGTGCGGCGCAGTTTGAAAGTTCAGTAAAGGGTGGCCTACGTCCTGTCGAGGACAGGGGTGGTGGCACAGTTGTGGGGCAAGTGCGTGGGCCACATGACCGGGCAGGGCACGGCTACCCACAGGCGGAGACGGTGACCCGGCATCTTGACCCGCGCGTGAAGCAGGTGCTGGTGGAGCGCTTGCGTGACCAGCGAGGTGGCCGGGGGCTGACCAGCGCGAAGGTCCGTGAGGCTGCCGCGGCGATGGGGGTCACCGAGGGGGCGGTATGGGGTTGGCTGGCCTCCGGGCAAGAGGCGCCATCCTCCCGGGGCCGCTACGAGGTCACCCAGGCGGACCGGGACGCCTACTGGGCCTGGCGGGGCAACGTGGCCGCAGTCCGCCGGGAGCGGTTGGCCGCTGGGGCGACGATGCCTTCGTTGCGGACCCTGCACGGCGCGTTCGCCCGGGCCATGACGCCAGCCGAGCGTGCCGCGGTGGCCGACGGGGTGGAGGGCCGGCGCCGCCACGAGGTCTACCTGCGCTGGGCGCCAGAGCCCGCAACGCCTTGTGGGAGGCCGACCACGTCGAGCTCCCGGTGCTGGTCGTCCCTCCCCCGCCGGCCCACAAGCCCGCCAAGCCGTAGGCGACGCTGTTCGTCGACGGGTTCTCGCGCCTCGTGATGGGGTGGGCCATCTCGCTCCAGCCCACCTCGGCGGTGGTGCTCGCAGCACTGCGCCAGGGGATCGTCGTCGACCCCGAGCGCGGCCCCTTCGGCGGCCTCCCCGAGCGCCTACGGCCCGACAACGGCCTTGAGTTCGTGGCCAAGGCGATCGAGCGCTCCTGTGCCGCGCTCGGTATCGAGCTCTCCCCGGCACCCCCCTACAAGGGGTACGCGAAAGGGAAGATAGAAAGGGTCAATCGCACCCTTGGCCAAGGCTTTCTCTCCGGCTTGCCCTTCTACACCGCCGGCCCCCGGGCTGCCGACGGGCGCCTCTACGGCCCCGGCGCCGCCCCCATGAGCCTCTCGCTCTTCGTCGACCGTTTCGCCGGGTGGGTGAAGGAGTACAACACCGTGAGAGCCCACTCCGAGCTCGGCGAGACCCCATTGGCCCGTTGGCTCTCTGATGCCACCCCGCTCCGGGAGGTCCCGGCCGAGCAGCTCCGGTGGATGCTCATGGCCGACGCCGAGCGAACAGTCAACAAAGACGGTGTGCACTTCGGCGGGGTTGCCTTCGTGGCCGGCGCCCTGAACGGGCTCGTCGGTGAGCGCGTACAGGTGCGCCACATGCCCCACGACCTGCGCCAGGTCGAGATATTCAGAGGTGACGAGTGGCTGGCCACGGCCTACCCCCAGGGCGCCCTCTCCGATGAGTAGCGTGCCGAGGTGCTGACCGCCAGACGGGCCGAAGCGGCCGAGCTCGGCCGCCGACAGCGCCGGGCCAGCCGGAAGGCCCGTGCCCGCCTCGCCCCTATCACCAAGCCCGGGGCGGAGCTGGCCGAGACGACCGTGGTCACCGCCGGGCAGGCCCGGGCCGACCAGGCCGCCAGGCAGGAGCCCGTACCCTTGGCCCGCCACACGGGCGGCATCAAGAGCCTGGCCATGACCACCCTGTTGGACCTGCACACAGACTTCGCCTACTGGAACCCCGGCGTCGTCTTCGGTGCACCAGGTGAGGAGGGCGAGGGAGCTGGTGACGCTCCGCCGGGCGACGGGCCCGGAGCTTCGTGAGCGGGCATGGCGTGGTTACCGGGAGCGAGCCGCACGGCCGCCACTTCCTCGGCCTCGGCCAGGCGCGGACCCTGCCCACGCCGGGGCTCGTGGCGACCCGCGTGGCGGTGGCGGACCTGGTCGAGGCCGGCGCCATAGGGGTGGCCCACGGCCCGGCCGGCACGGGCAAGACCTTCGCGGTCGGGACGGCCCTGGCCCAGCACGCGGACGCCTTGGTCTGCTGGGCGTCCTTCCCGTCACGCCCGACCATGCGCTCGGTGGCGGTGGGCCTCTTCGAGGCCCTGAGCGGCATCGCTGCCGGGGACCGGACCCGGTTCCGCCTTACCGACCAGCTCATCGAGCTACTTGCTCCCGACCCGCATGGGCGGCCTCGCGTGGTCGTCTGTGACGAAGCGCAGCGTCTTACCCGTGAGTGCACCGAGCTGCTCCGCCACCTCCACGACCACCCGGCCACCCGCTTCACGCTGGTGCTGGTCGGCGGCGATGGCACCTGGGAGCTGCTCTCGCGGGAGCCGATGCTGCGTTCGCGGGTGTTCCGCCGGGTCACCTTTGCCCCGCTCAGCCCCGAAGAGGTGTGCGGGCTGATCGGTGCCTTCCACCCCATCTACGACGGCGCGGGCACCGACTTGTTGCTCGTGGTCGACGACAACTTCGCCCATGGGAACCTCCGCGACTGGGCCTCGTTCACCTGCACCGCGGCCAAGCTGTGCGCGGAGGCCGGCCGGCGCCGCCTAGACGAGGAGGTCGCCCGCGACGCCCTGGTGCTGCACGGCTGCGCCTGCGGCTGACCTGGCGTGGCTGACCGGTTCTCGCGGGTACGATCGTGGGAAGGGCGCCGTGAGGTCGGTGGCGCTTGGTGACCTCCTCGAAGCGGGCCGCCCCCCTGGGCAGTCACCGGGACCACTGAACTTTTGGTTGCGCATACTGAACTTTGAGTTGCGGATCCCGCTGCCATTTTCGTTGCGCTCTACAAGGAGCCGCTCCCCCGCGCCGCGTCCCGACAGCAGCAGCAGCAAGGAGCCGCTCCCCCGCGCCGCGTCCCGACAGCAGCAGCAGCAAGG
>DAHWQF010000511.1:1437-2943 GCA_027334785.1 Acidimicrobiaceae bacterium | reverse complement strand
GTGGATCAAGGTGGAAAACCCGCTGCCTGTCAACGGCTCCAACGGCGAGGTGCTGGTGCCCCCCTCGGGGCATATAGCAGGCGTGTGGGCACGAGTGGACGAGAGCCGGGGAGTCTGGAAGGCGCCGGCCAACGAGACCATAGCGGGGTGCCTGGACGTCGAGTACCCGATCACCAAGGCCGAGCAATCGCTCCTCAACCCGATCGGGGTCAACTGCATC
Source organism: Acidimicrobiaceae bacterium (assembly GCA_027334785.1). Taxonomy (GTDB): domain Bacteria; phylum Actinomycetota; class Acidimicrobiia; order Acidimicrobiales; family Palsa-688; genus JAJZYO01. Next base: position 2,723 of record DAHWQF010000511.1, on the reverse strand, counting down.
CGGCCCTTCGGCACGCGTGGCATCAGGGTATGGGGCGGGCGCACGCTCTCCTCGGACACGGACTGGCGCTATGTAAACGTCCGGCGCCTGTTCAACATGGTCGAGACGACGATCCTCGACGGCACGGAGTGGGCCGTCTTCGAGCCGAATGACATTAAGCTCTGGGAAGGGGTGAAGAGGACCGTCACCGGTTTCCTGACTGGGCTCTGGCGCGATGGGGCGCTCTTTGGCACCTCGCCGGACCAGGCCTTTTACGTAAAGTGCGACGCGGAGACCAACCCGCCGTCCTCGATCGACGAAGGCAAGCTCGTCGTCGAGGTCGGGATCGCGCCCGTCAAGCCAGCCGAGTTCATCATCTTCCGTATTAGCCAGCAAAAGCAGGCGGCTTAAAGGGCGCCTGAGGTAACCGCACAGGGAGCGAGAACATGCCCGCAGCAAATATCATCAAAGAGGACCCGCTCGTAGTAAACCATTTCTTCTTGGAGATCGATGGGGAGCTCATCAGCCAGCTTTCCGAGGTCAACGGGCTCGACGTCGAGCTCGAGGTGACCGACTTCCAACAGCAGATGCCCAACGGCCAGTACGCCCAGCGTAAGGCGTTCTCGAAGCCCAAGTGGACCGGTGAGCTGACCGTGAAGAGGCTCGCCCCCTTGGACGCGACCCAAGACGCGATCTGGAAGTGGTTCGAGAACATCCGGAAAAAGGGCATGTCGATCACCTCAGTCGACTCTGAGCGCAAGAACGGGTCGGTCGTGATCTACGACTCGGCGCTAGCGGAGATCGCCCGCTGGAACTTCATGAACGCCTGGCCCTCCAAGATATCGACTGACTCGTTCAATGTCTCGGGCAACGACCCCGTCTCGGAGTCCATCACGATCCAGTACGAGCAGCTCGACCGCGTCAAGTGACCCGAGGATGAGCTCACTGCGCACCGAGTACGAGTTCGTGCTGCCTCGCGGTTACCTCGACGCGTCGGGCGAGGTCCAAAGGCGAGGTACCATGCGCCTCGCCACCGCGAGGGACGAGCTCGAGCCGTTGCGCGACCCGACGATAACCTCGGCAGACGACCCCCGTCTCACGATCTTGGTGCTGGCCCGGGTGGTGAGGCGGCTCGGCTCGCTGGAGCTCGTCACGGCGCATGAGATCGAGGGTCTTTTCGCGGCCGACCTGGCCTACCTCCAAGACTTTTACGGCGTGATCAATTTCGGTACCCCCGCCGACATCGACGCCCTGCTCGAGGCGCAGGCCGAAATGGAGCGCTCGGTGGCGCTCGGGGCCGACCCCGG
>DAHWQF010000511.1:0-1427 GCA_027334785.1 Acidimicrobiaceae bacterium | reverse complement strand
AGCTCACTGCGCACCGAGTACGAGTTCGTGCTGCCTCGCGGTTACCTCGACGCGTCGGGCGAGGTCCAAAGGCGAGGCATCATGCGCCTCGCCACCGCAAGGGACGAGCTCGAGCCGTTGCGCGACCCGACGATAACGTCGGCGGACGACCCCCGTCTCACCATCTTGGTGCTGGCCCGGGTGGTGAGGCGGCTCGGCTCGCTGGAGCTCGTTACGGCGCACGAGATCGAAGGGCTTTTTGCGGCAGACCTGGCCTACCTCCAAGACTTTTACGGTGTGATCAACTTCGGCACTCCCGCCGACATCGACGCCCTGCTGGAGGCGCAGGCCGAAATGGAGCGCTCGCCGGCGCTCGGCGCCGCTCTCGGGGGCGCGGAACAGGTACCGGCGCGCGGCGCCGCTCTCGGGCACGCGGAGCAGGTCCCGGCGCACGACCGGGAGCCGGGCGCGCCGAACTGGTCAGAGGGTGGTCTCCGGGGCGAGGGTGGCGCCGCGTTGCGGGCTTTCGCCCACACAGGGAGGCGAGCCGCCATCGAGGAGGTGCCGACGGCCGCGAGGTGAAGGTCTCGTGATCAACCTGAGATGATGCAGTACCCCGCCGAAGCGCTGTGGCAGGAGATCGTGTACCTGGCCTACCACCTTCACTGGCCGCTCGACGATTTGTTGGACCTTGAGCATGCCGACAGGGCGCGCCTGGTGCGCGGGGTGGTCGCGCTCAACGCCCGTGCCTCCGAGATGGCGCGCAGCCAATGAGTGCCCAGGCCGATGACTTCTGGGGTTTGGTGCCGGTCAGCTCGCACTTTGTCTTCGAAGTGGACGGGGTCCAAATCGGCGTGTTCGGGGAGGTCTCCGGGCTCGAGCTGCACGTGGATGTGGAGGAGTACCAAGAGGGTGGCGAGAACAGCTACGTCCACAAGTTCCCTGGGCGCATGACCTGGCCCCATATCGTGATGAAGGCGGGCGTGACCGACAGCGACGCACTTTTCCAGTGGGTCGCGAAGTCTTCGGGAGAAGGTTTCGCTGCCGCCGGCAACAAGCTCACCCGCTGCACCGGTGCCATAACGGCACTTGGCACTGACGGCAGGCGCCTCCGGGCCTGGGACATCGCGGGCGCTTTCCCGGTGCGCTGGAGCGGGCCCCGCTTCAGCGCCGGCTCCAGCGAGGCCCTCCAGGAGGAGCTCGAGATAGCCCATCAGGGCTTCAAGTCGAAGACCTTCAGCGGTACGTAGGTCCCCGGGCGCAGATGGCAGACCTCGAGCCTGGCAAAGCCAAACCCGATAGTACGGGCATGGGCCCCGGGCCACGCCGCCCCCTCGGCCGCGAGGCGAGCCGGCGTTTCGACCTCGCACACTGGGCCCGTCCGTGCTGGGCCCGTCCGTGCTGGGCCCGTCCGTGCTGGGCCCGTCCGTGCTGGGCCCGTCCGTGCT
>DAHWQF010000510.1 GCA_027334785.1 Acidimicrobiaceae bacterium | reverse complement strand
AGACGGTCTTCATGGGGGACTTCCCCGTGATGACCGAGAGGGGCACGTTCATCATCAACGGCACCGAGCGCGTCGTCGTCTCCCAGCTCGTCCGGTCCCCGGGCGTCATATTCCAGCCCGGCCGTGACCAAAAGACGATCGTCACCGGTACCGTCCACCCCTACCGCGGCGAGTGGATCGAGTTCGACGTCGAAGCCAAGCCAGGCAAGGACATCTCCGCCGGCTCCCGGGTCGCCCGGAAAAGGCGCGTGTCGCTGTTTACCCTGCTTCGCGCGCTCGGTTACGCCGACGACGCGTTCCTCGAGCGCTTCGTGCGCCACTTCGACTTCCTCGAGCCCCAGTGGGACAAGGAAAGGGACCTCGCGCCGACCCAGGACGATGCCCTGCTCGAGATCTACAAGCGGGCACGGCCTGGGGAGCCACCCTCGGTCGATTCCGCCCGGGCCTATTTCGACAACGCCTTTTTCAACTCCAAGCGTTATGACCTGACACGAGTGGGCCGCTACAAGCTTGACCGCAAGCTCGGCCCGGAGATCGCCAAGGCCGAGGCACTGTTCGGTCTCGAGCTGGAACGCCCCGAGCCGGGCCAGACCGTCTTGTCCCGCAGCGAGGTGCTGGCGGCGAGCACGTACCTGCTCCACCTCGCCCAGGGCGAGGCCGGCTACCGTCTCGACGACCAGGACCACTTCGCCAACCGGCGCGTGCGTTCGGTCGGTGAGCTGATCCAAAACCAGGTCCGGGTGGGGCTCTCGCGCATGGAGCGGGTGGTGCGCGAGCGGATGACCACCCAGGACGTGGAGGCCATCACCCCTCAGACCCTGATCAACATCCGTCCCGTGGTCGCTGCCATCAAGGAGTTTTTCGGCACGAGCCAGCTCAGCCAGTTCATGGACCAGACCAACCCCCTTTCTGGGCTCACCCACAAGCGTCGCCTTTCGGCCATGGGCCCTGGCGGGCTTTCGCGTGAGCGGGCTGGTTTCGAGGTCCGTGACGTGCACTCGTCCCACTACGGCCGCATGTGCCCGATCGAGACTCCCGAGGGCCCCAACATCGGCCTGATCGGCCACCTCGCCACCTACGGGCGCATCAACGAGTACGGCTTCATAGAGACCCCCTACCGGCGGGTCGTCGACGGAAAGGTCACCGACGAGATCGTCTACCTGGCCGCCGACGAGGAGGAGGAGTACGTAATCGCCCAGGCCAACGCCAAGTTCGCGCCCGACGGCACGCTCTTGGACCAGCGTGTCCTGGTGCGGCGCGCTCCCCAGGGGCCAGGGGTGCGGGTGGGCGCCGGCGGTACCACCTATGGGACCACGAGCGAAGTCGACTTCGTGCCCCCGGCCGAGGTCGACCTGATGGACGTGTCGCCCAAGCAGATCGTGTCGATCTCGACCGCCCTCATCCCCTTCATCGAGCACGACGACGCCAACCGGGCGCTGATGGGCGCCAACATGCAGAAGCAGGCCGTTCCCCTGGTGCGGCCGGAGGCCCCCTTCGTCGGTACCGGTGTCGAGGGCCGGGCGGCGCGCGACACCGGGGACGTCGTCTTGGCCGAAGGCGTGGGCACCGTGGTCGAGGTGACCGGTGAGCACGTGGTAGTTGACTACAAGCCCGGCCAGCAGGACCGCTACGGGCGCCCGCTCCAGCGCAAGACCTACCCTGTTTACAAGTTCCGCCGTTCCAACCAGAACACCTGCTTCAACCAGAGGATCGTGGTGGAGGAGGGCCAAGAGGTCGCCGAGGGCGACGTGCTGGCCGACGGGCCGTCGACCGAGGGCGGCGAGCTCGGCCTCGGCAAAAACCTCCTCGTCGCCTTCATGCCCTGGGAGGGCTACAACTACGAGGACGCCATCATCCTCTCGGAGAGGCTGGTGCGCGACGACGTGCTCTCGTCGGTACATATCGAGGAGCACGAGGTCGACGCCCGCGACACCAAGCTCGGTGCGGAAGAGATCACCCGCGATATACCCAACCTTTCCGAGGAGATCCTAAAGGACCTCGACGAGCGGGGCATTATCCGTGTCGGTGCCGAGGTCGGTGCTGGCGACGTGCTCGTGGGCAAGGTCACGCCCAAGGGCGAGACCGAGCTCACCCCCGAGGAACGCCTGCTCCGGGCCATATTCGGGGAAAAGGCAAGAGAGGTGCGGGACACCTCGCTCAAGGTCCCCCACGGCGAGTCGGGCAAGGTCATAGATGTCCGCGTGTTCTCACGCGAGGACGCCCATGAGCTGCCCCCTGGGGTCAACCAGCTCGTCCGGGTGTACGTGGCGCAGAAGCGCAAGATCACCGAGGGCGACAAACTGGCCGGCCGCCACGGCAACAAGGGCGTGATCTCCAAGATCCTGCCTGTCGAGGACATGCCCCACCTGGCCGACGGTACCCCCGTCGACATCATCTTGAACCCCTTGGGTGTCCCTTCCCGCATGAACGTGGGCCAGGTCCTGGAGAGCCATCTCGGTTGGGCCGCTCGCTGGGGTTGGGAGGTCAACGGCAGCACCACGCCTACGGCTGAGCCCGACGGGCGCAAGACCACGCCGCTCGCCAAGCCTGCCGCCTTCCTGGCGAGCCCGAGCTTCGACGGGGCGCACTGGGATGAGACCGACCCGACGGGCAAGCACCCGACTATCAAGGCGATCTTCGAACACCTGCACCCCGAAGCCCCCGGCACGAGCTATGGGGACCACGGGCGCCTGATCGGGCCCGACGGCAAGGCCGTCCTCTACAACGGCCGCACGGGTGAGCCTTACGACAACCCCGTGTCCGTGGGTTACATCTACATCATGAAGCTCGCCCACCTGGTGGACGACAAGATCCACGCCCGCTCGACGGGGCCCTACTCGATGATCACCCAGCAGCCCCTCGGCGGCAAGGCCCAGTTCGGCGGCCAGCGCTTCGGGGAGATGGAGGTATGGGCCCTCGAAGCCTACGGCGCCGCCTACGCGCTCCA
>DAHWQF010000050.1 GCA_027334785.1 Acidimicrobiaceae bacterium | reverse complement strand
CGCCAGGGGCCGAAGTTGTGCACGAGCTCGGCTTTGTACAAGCCGTTGACCGTTTCGGCGAGCGCGTTGTCATAGGAATCCCCTTTAGAACCAACGGAAATTACCGCCTGCTCTTGTGCGAGGCGCTCTGTGTAACGGATAGAGAGGTACTGCACACCGCGGTCGGAGTGATGGACAAGGTGGGAGAGGTCCTGGCCGCGCCGGGAGAAGAACGCCATCTCGAGCGCCGCCAGGGCGAGGTCGGCCCGCAGGCTCGCCGAGACGGCCCAGCCGACTATCATCCTCGCGAACGCGTCGATGACGAAGGCGACGTAGGCAAAGCCAGCCTGGGTACGCACGTAGGTTATGTCGGCGACCCAGAGGCGGTTGGGGGCGGGCGCTTGGAAGTGGCGCCGCACGAGGTCCTCGGGCCGCTGCTCGTTGTGCGCGGGCACGGTGGTGCGCTTGGGCTTGCCCCGGACGACGCCACAGATGCCGAGCTCGCGCATGAGCCTGGCGACGCGGTCGCGGCCGGCCGAGACGCCGTCACGCTGGAGCTGGCGCCAGAGCTTCTCGGCACCGTAACAGCGAAAGTTCTCCTCCCAGATCTTCATGATGAGCAGCTTCAGCTCGGCGTCTTCTACCGAGCGGCGGCTCGGCGGGCGGGACTTGTAGGCGTAGTAGACCGAGGGGGCGAAATGCAGCACCCTGCAGATCGGCTCGACCCCCCAGCGGAGACCCTCGGTCTCCCGGTCCTTGTGGGCGTCGATGAAGCTGACTACCTCTTTTGTGGGCGGTCGAGCTCCGCCCCGAAGAAAGCCGCTGCCGCCTTCAGGATCTCATTGGCGCGCCGTAGCTCTTTCACCTCTCGTTCGAGCTCGGCGATCCTAGCCCTCTCCTTTGTGGGCACGCCTGGGCGCAGGCCCTCGTCTACCTCGGCCCTAGCCGCCCAGTGGCGCAGCGTCTCAGGCTCGATGCCGAGCTGGCGGGCGACGCGGCTCACGACGCCGTAGCGCTCACCTGAGGCCTTCGCCTCCAACACCATCCTCGTGGCCCTTTCCCGCAGCTCAGGTGGGTACCGGCGCTGCGAGGGGTGCGACAGCGGCTTGCTCTGCTCTGACATAGCTCCATCCTCCTTGGTTACACTCATGTAGTTCCAAGCGGAGGAGCCTCCGTACTACCCAGGCCGCTTCACCACCTCTACTTCAGGAGTCTCCTGATATGGAACGGTTTGTCAAATCAGCCATTTGACCTGATCCGAGAGCGCGAAACAACCAGCGTTGACCCGCGGGGCTTTAGTTCTGGCGCCAGCTCGGAAGTTTCCTGGCGCGAGTTGGAAATGTCCGGAGGGGGCCTTGCCCCAAGGGCTCGACAGCACGCCGGGGCCACGTGGGCCGGTTGGCCATGGGCCGGTTGACCGCCACTCTGATATTCGTGGGTTCTCACAAGTCGGGCGTACGCAGGATGTTGCCCCTGACTAGGTTCGCACCGCTGGGCGGTGTGCCCAGGGCGCATAGGAGACTCGGGGATCTGACCTGCTGCGGCGGCGCCCCGGCGTGCTGTGGGGCCCTCGGTCACTGCCTCACCGGCTTTGGGCGACCGAGGCGTGCAGGTGAAAAAGGCTCCTCCACCATTGGCTTTTCGCTTCGTTCGAAGCGATGGTCCTCCATCGCTTCGCTGAGCGCCCCCTTGCCACGCCCGGAGGCGGGGTCAAGGCCCGAAGAGCGAGGACACGTAGCCCGGTGGGCGAGGCGAACGAAGTGAGCCGACGGCTTGCCGGCGCCCAGCGAGGCGGAGTCCCGCAGCGTGGCCTTGAGGCCGCACGTAGGGCGTGGCACCTGCCGGTTGGCACGGGCGAGGAGGTCATTGGCGCTGTTGCTACTGGGGCCAGGATGGGGACAGGCCGAGCAGCTCAGCGACCTGGGAGGCAAGGCGGTCGGCGTCGGGACGCCTGAGGCCGATGGCCACGATGACCGAGCGCTGCCCCCGGCGCAGGCGGACCATCCATGACCGCTCCGGCGGCCGGTCGGCCCGGTGAGCGGCTGCCCGGCAGGCTGGGGAGCAGGACCGGGCGGGCCGGCCGGTGGCCGCCAGTACCAGCGGGCTGGTGCAACCGGGGCCGGCACAGCGCCGCTCTGGCGGAGTTTCGTCGCGTAACAGAACTCGTCTCATCTACTGAGCCACCATCTCGGCCCATAGGAAGCAGGCGAGCTCTCTGGCCACCGCGGCGGCGACCACGCTGGCCACGTTCTTGCGGGCACTGAGGGCCCTGAAGCGCCGGGAAAGGCGCTGCTGGGCGGCCCAGGCCCGGGCCACGGTCTCGGCCGGCGCCCCCTCCTGGCGGGCCAGCAGCCTGGCCCCCACACCGGGGCGGTGCTTATAGGCCCAGGCCGATTCGCAAAGCTGGTGGCGCAGGTGGGCGTTGCCTGTCTTGGTGAGCGCCATGCGGTGCACCGAGCCGCCGCTCGAGTGCTCGCCTGGCACGAGACCGGTGAAGCCGGCGAACTGCTCTGCTTTGCCAAAACGCCGAAAGTCGCAGACCTCGGAGGCGATCGTGAGCGCTCCCAGGCGGTCGATGCCCCGGTAGCACGAGAGCCGGGTCACCGCATCGTCAAAAGGGGCCTGGGTGTAATAGGCCACCAGGTCCGCCGTAGCCGCGTCGAGGTCGGCCTCCCTTTCCTCCAGGACCCCCATGTAACGCGAGAAGGTGAGCTGCAGCGCCTTGTCGGGGAACTGGCGGCCGGCCAGCCAAAGGCGGTGCTGCACCGTCCACGCCGTCGCCCCGGTCCATACCTCGCCGTGGCGGAGCATGAACTTGCCGAGGCGGTTGCGCGCCCGGGTCAGGTCGGCGACCAGGTCGGCCCTCGTCCGGCACAGGTCCCTGACCGCTTCTTCTCCGGGCGTTGGCACCCTGATCATCACCAGCTCGCCGGCGCGGTACAACCGAGCTAATCGCTTGGCGTCTCGGCGGTCCGTTTTTACCTTGTCGCTGGGGGCTTTGGGTATGAGCGAGGGGGCTGTGACCTGGCAGGAGATGCCCATCCCCGCCAGCTTGCGCTGCAGGTGGTAGCCCGTAGGCCCGGCCTCGTAGCACACCCGGAGGCGTTCGGGGGGGCCTTGGTGGGAGAAGAACTTGCGCACCGAGGCGTCGTCGGCCATCAGGTTGGTCACCTCGGTCGTGTCCGTACCTGGACGGATCACAGCGGCAGAGATCGAGATCTTGTGGACGTCAAGGCCTACCCATACGAGGTCTTGACGAGCGATACTGGTCATGGGACGGTCGGCTCCTTTTGTCAGCGTTACCACGCAAGGTCTGCGGAAGGACTTCCTCCGCATGTGGCTCCTGCCATCTTCGGGTGGTTGACCCACGAAGTTGCTGGCAGCAGCCGACCGTTCCATCCTGACTAGCTGGATCACACCAGTTGACCGTCAGGACGGGTGAGTGACGCAAACCTGCGGAGAACGCGCCCCCGAGTCCGAGCCTCCGAACAAGGCGCGTCCAAGCCGGTAGTACCAGCCGCTGTGGTGAAGACCCCGCTGTCGCACAGCGCGGCTGTGATCTCGCCGGGCGTTCGGGCGGCCAGAACTTTGAGCAGCAGGCGGTCTTCGATGACGACGGCCATCGATCGGCGCTACAGGTCGGCGAGGTTGGGGGCTTCGAAAGCGATCCGACCGATCACGTTGTCGTAGCCGCCGTCTCGGAGCCACTCGGCGATGAGCTCTGGCCTCAGGTATCAGCGCCGACTCAAAAGGTGGGAACGGCCCGCGCGGCAACTCGCCCATCTCCTCGGCCCGACGCCCCGGCGAGGCGGACCCCCTCGCATCGAGGTGAAGCTCGGTGGCCATGCCTCGATCGCGCCGGGCGGCTACTTCGTCCGCAATCATGGCGCCTGCTTCCCGGCGTCGTTTGTGGGAACGGCGTGCGCGCCTCAGGGTTCCCAGACGGCGCGGTCATGGGCGAACACCACACGGCGAGGATCCAGTTGCGCCAGACGCTCGATCCATGCCGGGGTGAGCGGCACCACGGCGTCGTGGTGGTCGCGGCCTGCCTGCCAGGCCAGCACGTCCGCTCCGTAGGTGCTCGCTGTGTCGTGGCTTTGGCCCGCGACGATCAGGGTTCCGTCGCCGATGCGCACGATGAGTGACTGGTGGCCGGCGGTGTGACCTGGCGTCGGCACCACGATTACACCGGGCAGGACCTCGGCCTCGCCTTCGACCTCAAGGTACTGCAGGCCGGGCGCGTCGACCAGCTCCGGGAGCGTATAGTCGACGCTCCGGGCCAGCTCCAGCTCGGTTCGCTGGGCGACCACCGGGCGGCCGGCCAGCGTCGGGTTCCCGCCGCAGTGGTCGAAGTGCAGGTGGCAGTTCACCACCAAAGTCACCTCAGCGACGCTGGCGCCGGCCGCGGCGAGCGCCTCGGGCAAGGCTCGACGACGGGGTCGGTAGTGGGCGTCGATTTCCGGGTGCCTGCCCATGCCGGTGTCGAAGAGAACCAGGCCGTCAGCGTGGCGGACCAGGTAGCCCAGGCACGGCTCGACCCGGCTAGATCCGGTGCCCGTCTCCCCCGCCGGGCGGACGAAGTAGCCGAAGTCCACGCGCGTGACGGACGGGTCGCTCATGGGTCTAGTCTGTATCACTGCAACAGCATCCTCGGTCACGGTTGGTCCCGTCACTCGAGTCCAAAGAGGAGGTCGGCGAAGGTGGTGGCCGCCTCGGCTTGCATGCCCGGCAGGACGTGTTGGTAGACGGTCAGGGTGAACGCGGGCGTGGCGTGACCGAGTCGTTTGCTGACAACCTTGACCGGGGCCCGCGAATTCGAACTGGTAGTCAGCGGCTATCGAAGTGGGTCGAATAGCTCCGCCCAATCGAGTTGCGGAGGGCGTTTTCGGCATGGTTCGCGATCAGTGGCTCCGAGCGACCAGGATGCTTCTATGTCGTCTCAAGCGGCATTGGAAAGAGCGCCGGTCGACTGCTGAGCGGCGGCGAGGGTGCGGAACACCTGACGCGTGGCGTAGCGCTTCAGGCACCTCCGGATCTCTCGGCTCGTCTTGCCCTCTGCCGTGCGCCGCTTGACGTAGGCGCGGGTCTCTTCATCGGCACACATCCGAGTCAACACGATGGTGTTCAGCGCGCGGTTGAGCCTTCGATCACCCCCGCGGTTCAGCCGGTGCCTCTCGGTGTTGCCTGAAGACGCAGGGATTGGACAGGTGCCAGCGAGTGCCGCGAAGGCGGCCTCGCTTCGGATCCTGCCGGGGTGCGACCACACGACGAGGATGACGGCGGCCGTCACACCAGGCTGAAGGGTCCAGAAACACCCTGCCACAGCCTTGACCAGCCAGGATGGAGTCGGCGAGGCTGCTCGGCGTGGTGCTCTCCTTCCTCTACCGCCTGGTCCATCGCGCCTTTGGAGCGCTCAAGTTGGCGAGGAGGGACGCCATCGCCAAGGACGCCGAGATCCTCGTGCTCCGTCACCAACTCGCCGTTCTCCGCCGCCAGGGCACCCGTCCCCGATTCTCCTGGTCCGACCGGGCGCTCATCGCCACCCTGGCGCAGCTGGTGCCACGGAAGCGGCGGGCAGCGTTTCTCGTCACCCCCGAGACGATCCTGCGCTAGATGATTAGGGCTCTCCGCAAAATAACTCAGTCTTTCGAGCTGGGTCGCGTAGGCTCGTGGAGTGGAGCTCACCGAGGCCGCGATGGCGGGCATGTTCGCCTCTGTGATGCCGTTGCTCGATGAACGTCAGCGGCGGGTCTTGGCAGGAGCGCAAGCGAGGGCGTTGGGCCGGGGCGGGATCAAGGCGGTGGCAGAGGCTTCTGGCCTGGCTCGTTCGACGGTCCAAAAGGCGGTGGCGGAGGTGGACGCCGGGCTCGACCGCACGGCCCCCGTGCGCCGGGCTGGGGCCGGGCGCAAGAGGCTCGTCGACAAAAGCCCCGACTTGCTCGTGAACCTGGACGGTCTGGTAGAGCCCAATGCGCGCGGTGACCCGATGTGCCCGTTGCGTTGGACATCCAAGTCGACAGGCAACCTTGCCGACGCCCTTGGGGAGATGGGCCATCAGGTGAGCCCGGACACAGTGGGGCGGCTCTTGCAGACGATGGGCTACAGCCTGCAAGCGACCGCCAAACAGCTGGAGGGTACCCAGCACCCGGACCGCGACGCCCAGTTCGTCTACCTGTCCGAGCAGGTAGGCGCGCACCTCAGGTCGGGTGACCCTGTCATCAGCGTCGACACAAAAAAGAAGGAGCTGGTCGGCCAGAAAGCCAACCGCGGCAGGGAATATCAGCCCAAGGGCCACCCCGAGCGGGTGGACGTGCACGACTTCCCCGAACCCGGTGTCGGCAAGGCCATCCCCTACGGCGTGTTCGACGTCGCGGCCAACGAAGGGTTCGTCCTCGTAGGCGACGACCACGACACCGCCGCGTTCGCGGTGGCCACCATCGGCCGCTGGTGGGACATGGTCGGCAGGCGCGCTTACCCCAAAGCCAAGCGGCTGTTGATCACTGCCGATGCCGGTGGGTCGAACGGCTACCGGGTCAGGTTGTGGAAGGTCGAGCTTGCCCGACTGGCCTCGCGCAGCGGGATCGACATCACCGTATGCCACTTCCCGCCAGGCACCAGCAAATGGAACCGCATCGAACATAGGCTTTGGAGCGCTGTGTCGACGAACTGGCGAGGACGGCCGCTCGTCAGCCACGAAGTGGTCGTCAACCTCATCGGCGCCACGACCAACAAAGGCGGGCTCAAGGTCCACGCCCACCTTGACACAGGTTCTTACCCCAAGGGGATCAAGATCACCAAAGCTCAGTTCGGCGCGGTCGCCCTCAGTCGTCACGACTTCCACGGCGACTGGAACTACACAGTGCGCTCCGTCCGGCCGCTCCCGGCAGAACTACAGTGCTGAAGTTACGACTGAGTTATTTTGCGGAGCGTCCTAACCCTTGAGGCCCGTCCGGCTTACCGACTCCACCACCTTTCGCTGGGCGAGCACGTAGAGCAGCAGCATGGGGGCCGCCGTGATCGCCGCCGCCGCCGCCAGCACGGTCCAGTTGGTCCCGTTGGCGGTCGAGAGGAAGTTCGCCAGCCCGACCTGGATAGGTTGAACGCTGCTCGAGGTGGTGACGATCAAAGGCCACAAGAACGCGTTCCAGCTTTGGAGGAACGTGTAAACGCCCACGGTGACGAGCGCCGGCACCAAGTTGGGCACCACCACCGACCACAAGAAGCGCAACTCCCCTGCGCCGTCCATCCGGGCAGCGTCGCGCAGCGCTCGCGGGAACCCCCGCATGAACTGCACCAGCAAGAAGATCGCAAAGCCACTGGCTGCGAAGGGCACCACCTGGGAAATGTAAGTGTTCAACCACCCGAGGTCGCGCACGATCAGGTAGTCGGGCACCAAGATGGCGTAGAAGGGGACCATCATCGTGGCGAGGACCAGGGGGAAAGCGGCGCGCGTCCAGCGGCTCGGCAGGAAGACGATGGCGTACGCCGCCAAAATGCCCGTGGCCAGCACGAAGGCTGTCGTGGCGAAGCCGATGCCGAGGGAGTTCAACAAGAAGCGGCCCCAAGGCCCTTCCTGCCAGGCCGTCGTGTAGTTTGCCGCCGTCCCCTGCGGGATGAGGGCGGCAGGGAACGAGTACGCGCGCGCTGGCGACTCGAGCGAGGTAGAGACGATCCACCAGATCGGGAAGACTGCGAAAAGCGCTGCCACAACCAGCACGACATATGTCGCTACGCGGCCTGCACCCCGGTGGCCGGCCCTCATGCCGTTGCCTCGTCGTAGAAAACGTAGCGTCGCGACAACAGGAACTGCGCCGCCGTCAAGACCACGACGAAGACGAAGAGCACGACCGCTGATGCCGAAGCCGCCCCGAAGTGGAAATAAGTGAACGCAGTTTCGTAGATGTAATACGTGAGGGTCGTGGTGGCGTTCACCGGGCCGCCCCTGGTGAGGGCGTAGATCTGGGTGAAGGCTTGGAAGGCCGAGATCGTGTTGACGACAACGACGAACAGGGTGGTCGGAGTCAATAGGGGCCAGACAAGGTAGCGGAACCTTTGCCACGCGCCCGCTCCGTCCACGAGGCCAGCGTTCAAGACCTCAGAGGGTATGGCCGTCAGCCCCGCCGTGAAAAGAAGGGCGGTGAAGCCGAAACCGTACCAGATCGTGTATATGCAAAGGGCCGCCAGAGCCAGGGTCGAACTGTTCAGCCAGGCCACTTGTCCCGGGAGGCCGACCGCGTGCATGAGCCGGTCGACGACGCCCGAACCAGGCTGGAACATCCAGAGCCAAATGGTCGAGGTCGCCACCATCGGCATCACGTAGGGGAGGAAGACGAGCGAGCGAAACAGCCCACGCGCCTGCACTTCGCTGTAGAGCACGACGGCGACCAAGAGCGAGAAGGCGGTGCCCACGGCGACCACGACGGCCGCGAACACGAGCGTCGTGAGGACCGCTTGCCCAAAGAGCGGGTCGGAAAGCACGATGTGGTACTGCTCAGTGCCGACGAACTGCGGGTTGGTGCCGTAGTCCCAGTGGAAAAGGCTGAACACCACCACGAGGATGAGCGGTACGAGCCAAAAGACCAGCAGTACCACGAGGGCCGGGGCCATGAACAACACTCCCGACACGCTCCGCCAGAGCGAGGTGCGCCGGGGCCCCCCGCGCCCGGTCGGGCGCGGCGCGAGGCCAAGGCTCCCCGGACGGTCCCCCGCTGGGTCCTGGCGCGCCGTGAGCATGGCAGCAATTAGCCTGCTGCTCCGAGGGGCCGGCGGGGCCAGGACGGCTCTAACCCGGGCCGGCGGCTACTGGTAGGTGCCGTTACGGTTGGCCAGTTCGACAGCCTGGTGGTAGGCCGAACGCAGCGCCCCCGCGACCGTCTCTTTGCCGATCAGCACCGCGGTAATGGTGTTCAAGAGCACCTGGTGAGAGAACTGGTCCCACCAGGCCACCTTCGGGGGGTTCTTGCCGGTCGGGAGAGCTTCGAGGGAGACCCGCTGCGCGGGGTGGGTAGCCAGGAACGAAGCGTCGGACTTCACCACCGAGGGCCGCACCGGCAGGTAGCCCTGGCTGTGGTTGGCCCAGTAGGTGGTCCCCTGGACCGACGTGAGGTACTCGATGAACTTGAACGCCGCGCTGCGCTGCGCCGGTGTGGCCTGGCTGAACATCCCGAGGTACCCGCCGAAGATGCTGGTGGCCTCTTGCACGTTGTTGGGCAGGGGGGCCACCCCGATGGTGAACTTATGGCCGACCGCCTGGGCCAGGTACGGGTAAAAGGCGCTCGTCCCGACCAGGATCGAACTGGTGCCGTCGGCAAAGTCAGTTTGCGATGCGTAGCCCTGGGTCAAGACGGCCTCGCGGCGCTTCACCATCGTGGCCCATAGGGAAAGCGCCTTGCCGGCCGGCCCGTTCAGCGTGAACGCGGCGGGGTTGGGCTTGCCATCACGCAAAATAAAATTGCCTCCGGCCTGGTAGAAGAAGGCGAGCCAAGGATAGGAGTGGACCAATGTGATGGCGAAGGCGCGCCGTGAACCTCCGGACATCTTGGCCGCGTCGGCGGTGAACTGCTGCCAGGTCTTTGGCGGCGCGGTGATGCCGGCCTTCGCAAAGGCGGTCTTGTTGTAGAACATGATGGCAGTCGTGACGTTGAACGGGAACAGGTACTGGCGCCCGTCCGGCCAGCGACCTCCTTCGAGCAAGCTCGCGTAGAAGTTCGACGGCGACATGCTCGAGGTCTTGGCGAGGTGAGGGCTCAGGTTGACCAGGCTGCCCGTGTGGATGAAGCCGGTGCCCCAAGGCGGGTTCATCTGGGAGAGGGTCGGCTCTTGGTGGCCGACGATCGCCGCCAGCAACTTGGGTTCGAGCGCAGCGTCGTTGGGGATGGTCACGCTGTCCACGGTGATGCCCGGGTTGGCGCGCTCGAACTGCCTGATCTCGCCCGCCAAGGCAACCCCGTAGGGCCCCGTCATCTCGTTCCAGAACGTGACGGTGACCGAGCGCGATGTCGCGGACGCGGGCACACCCGCTGACAAGAGCGCTCCCACAGATAGCGCCCCGGCGGCCACCGACGCGCCCATACGGCGGCGCCGGGCCCGCCTGGCCTCGTGACCGCGAAACGCGCCGGCGATGTCCATTGCTTTACTCATGAGCTCCTCCCATACCACTCGCCACGGACTCCCACAGCCGAGTGACGACCTCGGGTACCGGACAGCCTTTCACGGCCCATAGCACCCGCGCCAACTCCCATCACGGCCCGGTCACCCCTAGTTCACTTCGATGTCACTTGGACGTTACCTGGACGTTGCCGTGCGTTCAAGTGGCCTTCTGCCACGCAGAGCTAGCTGCTCGTATGCCGAGCTACCTGCTCGTATGCAGAGCTGGAGCAGGGCTAGCTGCTCGCCGTCCAGCCATGCCCCTGTCCTTTGAGCCGGTCATCTCGGGCTGGCCTGAGGCGGCCATGGCCCGAAATGCCTTAAGCCCCTACCGGTAACCGGACCTGGCACCGTATGCTTCTTATCAATCGGTGTCCGTCGCCGGTCCGTCAGAGACCGCGTAGGTGACTACCGCTCTCTGCCGGCGACGGGGTCGGCCTCTAGGCCGTGGAGCGGCCGCCGAGAGCGCGGCGCCCGACCAGGGAGGGGTAGTGCAGCGGGCCCCGCTGGCGCCACCCCCAAAGCGACGACATGGAGGTGACTATGGTCTTCGACGAACTAGGGCTGTCCGGGCCTGCCGCCGGGGAACAGGTCCTCGAGCCGAGCGGGCAGGAATTCTTCGCGGACGACGGGCGCGCCTTGCTCGCCCTCCCCCCACCGGTTCGCCCTGGCGAACGGGGCAGGAGCGTGGTGCTCGTCGGCACCTATCCTCCTACTGCTTGCGGGCTCGCCACCTTCACTTCCAACCTCCGCGCCGCCATCGAGTCTCCGAAGGAGGGCTGGCGAGCCGACGTCGTACGCCTCGTCGAGCAGCCGGAGGGGCCTCGCGATGAGGTCGTAGACGAGTGGGTGGTAGGCGACCTCTCGTCGCTCAGCCGCTCGCTCGGGACGATGGCGCGCTACGACGCCGTGGTCCTCCAGCACGAGTACGGCCTCTTCGGCGGCCCCGACGGCGAGGAGGTGCTGGCCCTCGTATATGCGCTTGAGGTCCCCCTGGTCGCCGTCTTGCACACCACGCTCTTGGAGCCCAGCCGCAACGAGTGCAAGATCCTCGACCATGTGATGCAGGCGGCCTCAGCGATAGTCGTGCAGAGCGAGGCCGCTCGGCAGCGCCTGGTGGCGGTCCACGGCGTCGAGCCCGCCCGCGTCACTGTGGTCCCTCATGGTGCGGCCGCCAATTTCGCTCCGTGGAAGCCCCCTGCGCCGGCGCCAACGGTGCTTAGCTGGGGCCTGCTGGGGCCGGGCAAAGGCATCGAGCACGCCATCAGGGCCATCGCCACCTTGCGCCGGCGGGGCCGGGAGGCCACCTATGTCGTCGCCGGCCAGACCCACCCCAAGGTCCGCTCGTCATTTGGTGAGGCTTACCGCCACTCGCTCGAGGTCCTGGCAGAGGATCTGGGTGTCGCTGGCAGTGTGTACTTCGACGACGCTTACCGCGACTGGGCGTCGCTGCGCGCGCTGGTACGTTCGGCCGACGTCGTGCTCCTGCCCTACGACTCGACCGACCAGGTCTCGAGCGGCGTGCTGGTCGAGGCCATCGCCTCCGCCAAGCCCGTGGTGGCGACCCGTTTCCCCCACGCCACCGAGGTGCTTTCACGCGGCGCCGGCATGACCGTCCCTCACGGCGACCCCGAGGCGATGGCGGACGCCCTTGCCTACGTCCTGTTCGAGCCGGGGGTGGCGAGGCGCATGGCGGCAAGCGCTGAGCGGGAGGCGCAGGCCCTACTGTGGCCAGCCGTGGGAGCGTCCTACCGGCGCCTCATCGAAGAGGTCCTTATTAAGGAGAAAGAGAGGGCCATGGCGTGACCGGCGGTGGTGCGAGCTCACCAGACGTCATGTCGCCGCCGGCCTCCTCCAGCCATTCCC
>DAHWQF010000509.1 GCA_027334785.1 Acidimicrobiaceae bacterium | reverse complement strand
GTGGCCGGTGAGATCCATTACAAGGCGCTGGTGGGCAATGGGGACTGAACCTCGCCTTCGAGTGCCGGCCAGCCCGCGCTTCGTGGCTGCCGGGGCGGCGCGCCTCGGCTACTGGCTGGCTGGCTGCCAGGTCCACAAGGGCTTCGTGTCGTTCGCGGAGACCGTCCCGCCTCTCGGCCGAGGCGGGGAGCGGGCAGGCTACTGGCTGCTCCGGCGCATCCCGGTCAGGTTCATCGGCCCCTCTGAGCAGTAGCGTGCCTAGCCGACGCGCTTCAGCGTTCCCCGAACAGCAGGTCGGCGACCCGCCGTGTCGCCTCGGCCGAGAGCTCGGTTGGCACGTGCTGGTAGCGGGTGGCCATCGTCTGCTGAGCCCATCCCATTACGTCCATGACGGTGCGCGGGTCCACGCCCGCGGCCAACAGCCACGTCGCCGTGGTGTGGCGGGCGTCGTGCACGCGTGCGTCCCTGACGCCGGCCGACGCCAGCAGTTGCTTCCATTGGCGCCGGTCGGTGCCTGGGTCGGTAGCCCGCCCTGTCGCCCCGGCGAAGACCCATCCACCGTGCGGACCGTGCTCCCAAAGCTCGCCAGCGGCGAGCCGCTCGGCCGCCTGCGCCCTCTTATGCGCCCGGAGGGCGTTGAGCAAAGGCTTGGGCAAGCTGACCGTGCGCCGGCTGCGGGTGCTCTTCGGTTCGACGGTCACCAAACCGCCTCCCACGCGGTCGGGGCAACCGGCGGGGCGGCCGGCCGGGCAGCGCTCCGGCGACGCACAACCGTGGCGCCATGGGGCCCGGCAGAGCGCCCGGCGCACGTGCAGTGTGCCGGCGTCGAGGTCGATGTCCTCCCAGCAAAGCCCGAGCGCCTCGCCCTGGCGCAGCCCGAGCCCGAGGGCGAACAGCCAGCGGGCGCCGTTGCGCTCCCCAGGCACCACTGCGAGCACCGCGTGCGCCTCGGCGAGGGACAGCGGAACAACCTCGGTCGTCTCGGCGCGCGGCGGCCGAGCTAGTCGTGCGGGGTTACGAGCGACGAGCCCTCGCCGCTCCGCCTCTCCGAATGCCGACCGTAGGGTCCTGTGCACGCCCTGGACCGTCACGGCGCTCACGCCGCGGCGGGTGAGCTGGTCGTAGAGGAGCTCCAGGTGCTCTGGCCCGAGGCTGGCGAGCTTCGCTGCCCCGAAAGAACCCAGGGCGTAGTTGACATGGGTCCGGTAGGTCTTCAGCGTGGAGGGCTTGGCCGTGCGGGCGATGACGTCCAGCCAGGTCCCGAGCCAGTCGCCCGCGCTGCGCCAGCCCGCCGGCCGGCCCTGCTCCTGGGCGCGTCGCATCTTGGCCGTGACGTCGGCTTTGGTGGCGCCGCGGAGGTGTAGCCTCCGACGCCGACCGGTGGCAGGGTCCGGGCCGAGGTCGGCCATGGCCTCCCAGCGCCCGTCAGCGGAACGGAACACCGTGCCCTCGCCGGGCGCCCGGCGGCTCACGACGCTGCCCTGACGTCGCCTAGGAACGCGTCGATCGCCTCCACCGGGACGCGACGCGCGGCGCCGATCTTGACGCTGCCCAACCGCCCCGAGCGGACCAGGTCGTGCACGGTGGAGATGCCAAGGGACAGGGCCTTGGCCGCTTGGGGCACGGTGAGCAGCCGAGGGGGCGGTTCGGGCGCAGGGGGCGGCTCGACGGCCAACAGGTCCAGGACGCGGTTGGCGCGCCCCAGGGCGTCCGAGGCCTCGGCCAGCGCGGCACGCGCCTCTGCCACCAAGTCGGCACCAAGTAGGTCCCCCCTTCCGGCGGGGACGACGCTCAGGGGCCCGGGTGTTTTTTCCATGCCCCTATGTGGGGTGGGCGAACACGTCTCCACGCGTTGCTACCGCGTGCTGCCGTTGGCTACCACTTTGGCTACCACTGGGCCGGCCGGGACCTGCTTGTCCCCGGTCACATGCACGTTGGCCCTGGTCAGGCGGGTGGGGGCGGGGAGGATCGAACTCCCGGCGCGCAGATTAAAAGTCTGCCGGTCTGCCACTGACCTACGCCCCCGAGGGCCGGCACCATCCTAAAGGTTGAGGTTGGCCACTCCGGGCGGCAGTGTCATGAGCAACCCGAGGGCCAGGCAGGCGAAGGCAATGACGGCCACGTCGGTGGCAATCTCGACCTGGGGTCGCCGGCTCCGCCCGAGGCCGAGCCCAGCGGACACGACGACGCCGGTCACCAGCCCCCCGATGTGGGCTTGCCAAGCGATGCCCGGCACAGAGAAGGAGAAGGCAAGGTTGATCGCGATCAGGACGAGGATGCCCGTGGTGTCGGCGGCAGCCCGCCGGGCGAGCACGAAATACGCGCCGAACAGCCCGAAGATGGCTCCCGATGCGCCCACCTCCGGTTGGATGGGCGAGCTCAGGAGGTAGGCGGCGACGGAACCCCCGAGGCCCGACACAAGGAATACGGCCAGGTACCGCCATGGGCCGAGGACGGGCTCGACGATCCGGCCGATGACGAGCAGGGCGACCATGTCGAGGGTGATGTGCAGGATGTCGACGTGGAAGAAGATGGCCGTGAACAGCCGCCACCACTGCCCTTGGTGGATGCCTACGCCCCATTCGGCGGCCTGGTCGAGCAAGGTGGGGTCCGACGTGCTCGCCAGGTAGAGCACGACGCATACGGCGATGATGGTGAGCGTGACCGGGGCCTGGCGCATCCGCGGGAGTCCGGCCGGGCCGGGCCGGTAGCGCACCACCGGCGAGTTGCGAGCGTTGCCCTTCACGCAGCGCGTACAGTGCCAGCCGACCGGGGCTTCGACCATGCAGTCAGAGCAGATGGGGTTACCGCACGACCGGCAGACGGCGCCGGCGAGACGGTCTGGGTGCAGGTAGCAGCGGGTGTTGGGCCCTAGGGTCTCCGGGCCGGCCCCGCCCGTAGGTTGAGGGACCTGCCATGGGGCCGGCCGGCCGCTCGGCTGGTAGCCG
>DAHWQF010000508.1 GCA_027334785.1 Acidimicrobiaceae bacterium | reverse complement strand
TCACCCGTAGCCCGCACATAATTGCAGGTCAGCACGGCCGCTGCTGACAGAGACGGCCTTAGCTTCGAAGCCTCAAGATGTGGGGCTTGGACGATGTGGGGCTTGGACGCAGTAGCCCCCGAGCCCCACTGGCTCAGGAGGCAACGCCATGACATCGACATCACCAACTGTCCCCGCCGTCCCCGACCCCGTGTTCACCGACCCCGAACGATTGGCCCTAGCCGGCTTCTTGGCCGGTTACCGGGGCCTGACCAGGGACGCCTACGCCCTCGACCTACGCCAGTTCCTCTCTTTCTGTGAGCGCCACGGCCTCAGGCTCTTGTCTGTCCGGCGTACAGACATCGAGCTGTGCGCCCGGGCGCTGGAGGAGGCTGGCCGGGCCAGGGCCACCGTGGCTCGGAGATTGTGCACGGTCGCCGGTTTCTACCGGTACGCCGAGGAGGAGGGCCTAGTGCCCACTTCGCCGGCGGTGCATGTCCGCCGTCCCCGACTCGACTACGAGAGCCACGCCATAGGCCTTGACCGCAACGAGGTCGGTGCGCTCCTGGTCGCGGCCGGGCTCGGAGCGGCGGCCGAGCACGCCCTGATCTCGCTGCTGGCAACAAAACTGAACGGACTGCGGGTGTCGGAGGCCCTCGGTGCCGACATCGAGGCCCTGGGTCTCGAGCGGGGCCACCGCACCCTGACCGTCGTGCGCAAGGGCGGCAAGGTCGTGACCGTCCCCTTGGCACCGCGCACGGCCCGGGCGGTCGACCTGGCCATCGGCGACCGCCTAGCTGGCCCAATCTTCTTGGGCGCCGACGGCAAGCGCATGGACCGCCACGGTGCCGCACGGGTCGTGCGCCGGGTGGCCCGCCGTGCCGGGATCGACAAACCGATCGGGCCGCATACCCTCAGGCACGTTCTCCTTCATCACCGCTGCCCTGGACGCGGGCGTTCCCCTCCGCGACGTCCAGGAGGCGGCGTCGCACGCGGACCCCCGCACCACGATGCGCTATGACCGGGCAAGGGTGTCGCTCGACCGCCATGCGACCTACATCGTCGCCACGTTCATAGCCGGCGCCAGCCGGTAGTGAAGTCCGTTGTTCTGGGCGCCGGCCTTCCCTGTCGGCGCCCAGGCGCGCCTCCGGCGGGCAGACGCGGGATCGCCGAATCGGGCCGCGATTCCTAGGAACCGTCTCCCGCGGGGACCTCCACACAGATTGCCCAGTTCTGCGCTCTACGGACGTGCACCTACGCCGGGTACCTCACTTCCGGCTCGCCCTTCGTGTGGTGCATCTCCCAGAGAAGGTCGGCGAGATGCTCGGGATTTATCGTTGGCCCCCAGTCTCGGTCGGTGCCTGCGGCCTTGGATTCCTCGACTTCAGCGTGGAACGCGCTGTTCTTGATGATTGCGCCGATAAAGAGCATCCCGACATATATACCCTTGTCGGCCACTTCGGCGCGAAGCGATTGCAAGTAGTTGCGTTGTGCTGCCTGTGCCGGACCGGGGCCGCTCATGTTCGGCAAGCCGTGCACGGTGCTAGCGCCCTGTGCGGTCAAGATGGCGCCGTCGCCCTGCTCGATCATGTGAGGCAGGAACTCGCGGACGAGCGGGAGCAGCGAATAGAAGGCGAGGGGCATGAAGGCCTGGGCACATTGCGGGGTCAGATCTGCCGCGGGCACGAAGCCACCGTCTCCCGCAGGGGCGTAGTAGATGGCTTGGAGGTCGCCAACCGCGGCGCGAATGCTCTCGGACAGCGTCGGCACGGCGTCAGTGTCGGAGAGGTCGGCGGTGACGACGTGAGCGCTCGCGCCCGAGGCAATAAGGGCGTCAGCCAATGCATCGAGGTATTGCCGGTGCCGGGCGACGAGCACGACCTCGTAACCCTCCTGAGCGTAGCGACGGGCGACGGCCTGCCCGAGGCCGGGACCAGCGCCGCAGATTGCGATCGACCTGTTCATGCGGGACCTCCCGAGCTAAGAGGGTGGACTCGATGCATCGTCCCGCTGTTCTCGGCGACCGACACGCCGTCACTATAGCAGATCATCAGGATACGTGACGATCTACGGCGCCTATGATCTCGGCTGTGGACCGCAACGACCAGCCACCGGTTTCGGCCAGGCCAGACGAGGACGTCCAATCGCTCCGGCTGGGATATCTCCTCAAGCACGTCTACCTGCGTTTTGGGCGGCTGACCTCCGCCGAGCTCGAGCCGCTAGGCATCAGCCCACTTGAGTGGGCGGCACTGAGCTGCGTCGATGAGCAGCGCGAGCACTCTCAACGAGAGATGGCGGAGCTGCTCGGGATTGACCGCACGAAGATGGTGGCACTGATCGACGAGCTCGAGAGAAAGGGTTGCGTGGAGCGGCGCGTCCAACCCGTCGATCGCCGCAAGAACATCGTCACCCTCACCGACACCGGGCGCCAGATCTCGCAGCGTGGCGGACGCCTCATTGACGATTGTGAGCGGCGCTTCCTCGCGGTGCTGAACGACTCCGACGCCAGGCAACTGAGAAGAGCCCTCTACGCGGTGATGGCGACCAACCGGTAGCCACGGTTGCGGTCGGATGCGAGCAGAAGTACCGGTTCAGTGTCACTCCCATCAGGGCCGAAGGCACGCGAATAGTCGGGCATATCGACGGTTTTCTCGCAGCCCTCGTGCTCCGAAAACGCAAAGATATACCAGGGTTTTCGAACACATAATGTCGCGCCATAACGTTGGCTCGATGGAACGCCCATAATATCGAGCCTTTCCGGCCGTCGCCTCAGCGGTATGCCGTCCATAACCGGCGATCTCGTACAAGTCGGTGCTTGCTGACGAAGGGTAGGCGACAGTCCCGCGGGATCTGCCTGACTGCGGCCCGTATGCGGCGGGCAGCGCAGAGCATCTGAGCGAGTTGGCCGCCCTTCAGGGCCGTGAAGAGCAGCTCGTCGAGGGCCTTTCCCGGTTAGGTGCGGGGCGAGTCCCTCGAG
>DAHWQF010000507.1 GCA_027334785.1 Acidimicrobiaceae bacterium | reverse complement strand
TCTTCCTGCGCAGGTACCCGATATAGACCTCGAGGCTGTTGGAGTTGAGGCCGAAGTCGTAGCCCCACACCCGGTCGAATATGACTTCGCGGGGCAACACCTGCTTTGGGTTGCGAAGGAACAGTTCCAGCAAGAGGAACTCCGTCCTCGTCAGCTCGATCAGCCTCTGTCCTCTGCGCACCTCGCGCGTGCCGGGGTCGAGGGACAGGTCGGCGAAGCGCAGGATCTCGTCTTCGGCGGTCGGGGCGCTCCGCCGGAGCAGGGCGCGGAGCCGGGCGAGCAGTTCTTCGAGGGCGAAGGGTTTGACCATGTAGTCGTCCGCCCCGGCGTCTAGCCCGTCGACCCGCTCAGAGATGGCCGATTTCGCGGTCAGCATGAGGACCGGCGTCCGGTCGCCGGCGGCTCGTAGGCGCCGGCACATTTCGAGACCATCGAGGCGTGGCATGGCTATGTCGAGCACGATGGCATCAGCCGGCCGCTCTGCGTGCGCGGCCAGCCCGGCCATGCCGTCTTCGGCCAGCTCAGCCGTGTACCCCTCGAAGCGCAGGGCGCGCTCAAGCGCCTGGCGAACAGCGGGTTCGTCGTCGACTACCAGTACTCGCATGGGATCTTGCCTCTCCAACCAGGTTAACGGTGCCCGAGCGGTCTGAGAGCCGCCTGAACAACGGTTGAACCTTGGCTGGGTACCGCCAGGTGGACCTGGTCGAGGCTAGGTTGGCCTGGGTGACCCAGTTCATGCTCGAGCGCCGCCTGACGGAGGTTTCCAAACGGCTCGCCAGGGTGCGGGAGGAACTGGCGGTGGTCGACGAGCAGGCGAGAGCGCTCGCAGACGCGGCCGACGATGCCCGGGTCCGGGCTCTGGTTTCCGAAACGCCGCTGGCGGCCCGGGAGTCACAAGAGGCGAGCCGCCACGCCGAGGCCATGGCCGGGGCGAGGGACCAGCTTGCCGGGCAGGTCCACCGCCTCGAGGCGGAGCTCAATGAGCTGCTGGACAAGCTGGTGACCGGTGCCTGAGGCTGAGGCCGAAGCTGCCCGTCGGCGAGCTCGGGCCCGGGCTGGCCGCCGAAGTCGCCCGCCCGCTAACTCGGCACTTCGTCTGCCGCTTAGTACAGTAGACGCCGCAATGGGCGCTCGCGTGGTGATCGCAGAGGACGAGGCTCTGATCCGGCTCGACTTGAAAGAGACCCTCGAAGAGGAGGGTTATCAAGTCGTCGGTGAGACGGGGCGGGGCGAGGAGGTACTCCCGCTCGTAAGAGAACGCCGGCCCGACCTGGCGATCCTGGACATCAAGATGCCGGGTGAGGACGGGCTCAGCGCGGCGGCGGCCATCACGGCGGAGCGGCTTGCGGCCGTAGTCATCTTGACCGCCTTCTCGCAGCGGGAGTTGGTCGACCGGGCCCGCGAGTCCGGCGCGCTCGCGTACCTGGTGAAGCCCTTCCAGCGCAACGACCTCGTGCCGGCCATCGAGCTCGCGCTGGGCCGCTTCGAAGAGATGAAGGCGCTCGAGGCCGAGTACAAGGACCTGGAGGAGCGCCACAACACCCGTAAGCTGGTCGAGCGGGCCAAGGGCACGCTGATGGACGAGCTCGACATGAAAGAGTCGGACGCGTTCAGGTGGGTCCAACGCCGGGCCATGGACGAACGGACCACCATGAAATCCGTCGCCGAGCGGGTCGTGTCGGGAGAGCTGCGCCCCGAGCGGACCCAGTAGGCCGAGCTAGGTCAGAGCTAGGTCAGAGCTAGGTCTGAGCTGGGTCGGCGACCGAGCGGCCCCAGTCGCCCCAATCCCCGGATACGTCGAACTACTAGGTCGCGGCACTGGGTCGCGCACCGGGTTGGGCGCCCCTAGAGTGCCGACGGGGCGGTGCTTGTCATCACCTCGGCGGGCGCCCCCCAGCCGTCGTCGGCGGCCGGCGCAGCCGGGACGTAGTACAGCAACCGTGCGAGCCCCGGCCCGAGCTCGACCGTGCCGCCGGCGACCGCGAGGGCGAGGCTGCCGTCGGGCCCCCGGGCCGCCACCGTTGCCTCGCTGCCCGGGACGAAGCCATGCTCGTCCAGGTAAACGAGTGCTTCGTTGTCCATCTCGACCTGTTCGGACACCCGCTGCAGCCGGAGGCGCTCACCTGGGCGCGCCTCGAGGAGCGACCTCCCGCGCTCGACCGTCGTCCCGCTGCCCGGGATGGGGTTGCCGTGCGGGCAGGTGGCGGGGTTGCCCAAGATTTCGGCCAGGCGCTCTTCTACCTCGTCGGAGATGACGTGCTCCCAACGGTCGGCCTCGGTGTGGACCTTGTGCCAGGCCAGCCCGATGACGTCGGTGAGCAGGCGCTCGGCCAGGCGGTGCTTGCGGATCACGCTGGTGGCAAGGCGCCGGCCCTCTTCGGTGAGGCGCAGGGTACGGCCATCGATCTCGATGTAGCCGTCCTCCTTCAGGCGGTGCACCATCTCTGAGACGGTCGGGGCCGAATGGCCCACCCGCTCGGCGAGACGGGCCTGGATAGCGGCGCAACCCTCTTCTTCCAGGTTGAAGATCGCTTCGAGGTACTGCTCGTTGGGCGGGTGCACACCAAGGCGGTGGCCGTTAGGTGCGCCTGACCGTCCTCCAATAACAGACATAGACCAAGCGTAGGTGGGCGCCTTCGCCCTCGGGTATGGCCTCTAGGCACAGCTTAGGCGGGTCTAAAGTCCCTGCCCCACCCGCCGTGCGAGCGCGCGCGGTGGCAGACTCTAGTGGTGGCGCTCTTGATGTTGCTCGATGGCAACTCGCTCACCTACCGAGCCTTCTTCGCGCTCCCCTCGGACATGGCCACGGCGTCGGGGCAGGTGACCAACGCGGTCTACGGGTTTACGTCGATGCTGGTCAACCTGCTGAAGGACCACAAGCCGGACCAGCTGGCGGTCGCCCTCGACCGCCCAGAGCCGACGTTCCGCCACAAGATCGTGAACGACTACAAGGGCAACCGTTCCGAG
>DAHWQF010000506.1 GCA_027334785.1 Acidimicrobiaceae bacterium | reverse complement strand
CGCTCGAGCCGGCCACGCGCGCCCTTGGCATATCGCCGGTGTTCGCCGGCCTGGTCATCGTGGCCGTCGCGTCCAACGCGGTCGAGCACGCCGCCGGCGTCTGGCTCGCTTGGAAAGGCAGGCCCGACTACGCGATCAGCACCATCTTGAACAGCCCCCTTCAGATCGCCCTGTTGCTCACTCCCCTGCTCGTCTTGATCAGCCCGGCGCTCGGGCCCACCCACCTTCTGCTGGTCTTCCAGCCTCTATTAGTGGCGGCCGTTGCCATTTCTACGCTGGCCGTGGGCATCGTCATCTACGACGGGGAGTACTCCTGGCTGGAGGGGATCTCGCTCGTCGCCCTCTACGCCATCATCGCGTCTGCCTTCTGGTGGGGGTAGCCGCTCCTTCAGTTGGCCGGCGGGTGTGTGTGCGGGTGTGTGTGGGCGGGGTGTGTGGGCGGGTGTGTGTGGGCGGGTGTGTGTGGGAGGTGGGCGGGTGGGCCCAGCTCAGCGCCAGGGCGGCCCGCCCGGCCAGGTACGCTTCGAGCTCCCGAAGAGCCTGGCCGGCCACGATGAGCGGTGCGCGCCGCTGGGCAAATTAGCCTTCGGTCAATGCCTTACCGAGACGACAGGATTACCAGCCCAGGCGAACCTTACCCGCTCGGGGCGACGTGGGACGGTTCGGGGACCAACTTCGCGGTGTTCTCGCAGAGCGCCGAGAGGGTCGAACTGTGCCTCTTCGATGAGGACGGCGTCGAGACCCGCTACGAGCTCCCCGAGGTCGATGCCTACGTGTGGCACGGCTACCTCGAGGAAGCCGAGCCTGGCCAGCTCTACGGCTACCGCGTCCACGGGCCCTACGACCCCGACCGGGGGTTGCGGGCCAACCCGGCGAAGCTCTTGCTTGACCCCTATGCCAGGGCCATCGCCGGTCAAGTGCGCTGGGGTCCGGAAGTCTACGGTTACTCCTTGGCCGGCGGGGACGACCGCGTACCGAGCACCGACGACTCGGCGCCGTACGTGCCCAAGTCGATAGTGGTCGACACGGCCTTTGACTGGGCTGACGACCGCCGCCCTCGGACCCCCTGGCACGACACGGTCATCTACGAGACCCACGTGCGTGGGCTCACCTGGAAGCACCCAGCCGTGCCCCACGCGCTGCGCGGGACTTATGCCGGTGTGGCCCACCCAGAGATGATCGAGCACTTCTTGTCCCTCGGGGTGACGGCGGTGGAGCTCATGCCGGTCCACCAGTTCGTGCACGACCACGAGCTTGTCAGCCGGGGCCTCAAGAACTACTGGGGGTACAACTCGATCGGTTTCTTCGCCCCCCACAACGAGTACTCCTCGCGCGCTGGGCAGCGCGTGGTCAACGAGTTCAAGGCCATGGTCCGGGCGCTGCACGCGGCCGGGATCGAGGTGATACTGGACGTGGTCTACAACCACACCGCCGAGGGCAACCGCCTCGGCCCGACCCTTTCTTTCCGGGGGCTCGACAACCCCTCCTATTACCGCCTCGACCCCGGTTCACCGCGCTATTACACCGACACCACGGGCACAGGCAACTCGCTCAACGTCAGCAACCCCCAAACCCTCCAGCTCCTCATGGACTCCCTGCGCTACTGGGTGCTGGAAATGCACGTGGACGGGTTCCGCTTCGACCTCGCGGCGAGCCTGGCGCGCCAGTTCCATGAAGTGGACCGGCTCTCGGCGTTCTTCGACTTGATCCACCAGGACCCGGTTATAAACCAGATCAAGCTGATAGCCGAGCCCTGGGACCTGGGCAGCGGCGGTTACCAGGTCGGCAACTTCCCCGTGCTGTGGTCGGAATGGAACGGCCGCTACCGCGACTCCGTGCGCGATTACTGGCGCCAGCAGAGCACTTCGATCGGCGAGCTCGCCCACCGCCTCACGGGCAGCTCGGACCTCTACGAAGCGACCGGGCGCCGTCCCTGGGCCAGCGTCAACTTCGTGACCGCGCACGACGGTTTCACCCTCGCCGACTTGGTGAGCTACAACAACAAGCACAACGAGGCCAACGGCAACGCCAACAGCGACGGCGCGGACGACAACCGTTCGTGGAACTGCGGGGCCGAGGGCCCAACTAGCGACCAGGCGGTGCTCGCGCTGCGCCGGCGCCAGGCCCGGAACTTCATCGCCACCCTGGCCCTCTCTCTCGGTGTCCCCATGGTCCTTGGCGGCGACGAGCTCGGGCGCACCCAGCAGGGCAACAACAACGCCTACTGCCAGGACAACGAGATCTCCTGGTACGACTGGGGCCACGTCGACCAGGACCTGCTGGCCTGGGCTCGCTCGGCCTTCGGGCTGCGCCGGGCTCATCCGGTCTTCCGTCGAAGGCGTTTCTTCCAGGGCCGGCCGTTACGCCAGCTCGTCGACAACCCCGAGGAGGCCGAGATCGGCTGGTTCCGCCCCGACGGAGGGCTCATGACCGACGACGACTGGGGGGTGGGCTACGCCAAGTCACTCGCCGTCTTGATAAACGGGCCCGCACACGCCGAACGCGACCGGCACGGGCGCCTGGCCGTTGACACGTCGTTCTACCTGGCTCTAAACGCCTGGGAGCAGCCGCTCGAGTTCCAGCTCCCGAGCCCGGAGTGGGGCGGGCCGTGGCGGGTGGTGCTGGACACCTCTGAGGACCGTCCCACCTACCGGCCCGAGCTCATGAAAGGCGGGGAACGGCTACGGCTCATCGGGCACCACTTCGTCGTGCTCCAACAGTTTGCGGGCACTAATCGGGATCGTTCAACCACTTAAAGTGGTATATGGCGCCTGCATGGCCGTCCCGCTACTTTCCGTAACCGTATTTTAGCTACTCTAAGTGTTGTACCAACCCGGCCCCAGTGAGGGGCTTCAACCAGATGGAAGTGCGACGATGACGATGGCCGAGGAGATGACTCCGGCCTACGCCCGCCAAGTGGGCGAAAGGTTGCGCAACATCCGCCGCCAGCAGGGCCTGTCCCTGCAGGCAGTGGAAGAACAGTC
>DAHWQF010000505.1 GCA_027334785.1 Acidimicrobiaceae bacterium | reverse complement strand
CGAAGGTGTCGGGGTGCGCGTACTCGCCCGTTATATAAATGCTGTTTTTGATTATCTCGGCCCAACCCGGCCCGGCGTTGGGCACGGCGCTCGCCATCAAGTCGCGAAAGCCGTCGTCGGACATCTCAGTGCGCGCCACGCCGATCATGGCGAACGCCGCCGGCAGGAGGCGCCGGCGCGAAAGGCTCTCGAGCGCGGGCAGGAGCTTGCGGCGGGTGAGGTCGCCGGAGGCACCGAAGACGACCAGTACTCCCGGAGGCGCTCGTCTGACGGTTTCCAGGCCTTCCGCGAGAGCGTTGGGAGCCAAGCCGGCGGCGGCGGCGTCGTGGTCGGCGGCAGCCGGAGCGCTCACGAGGCCGAGCCTGCCTGATGGTCGTTTGCCTTGTCTTCGAGCGCCTGCAGCAGTTCGTCGTAGCTCTTGGAAAAGGCGGCAACTCCTTCGTCTTCGAGTTGGCGGGACACATCGGCCATATCGATGCCGAGCTCGGCGAGGGCGTCTAGGTGGGCACGGGCGTCGTCGCCGTCTTTGTCCACGGTCCGCGCTACGGTCCCGTGGTCCAAGAAGGCGTCGATAGTGGCGTCGGGCATCGTGTTTACCGTGTCGGGCCCTATCAGCGTGTCGACGTAGAGCAGGTCGGGGTAGGCCGGGTTTTTGGTCGAGGTGGAAGCCCAGAGCGGCCGCTGGACATGGGCGCCCTGGGTGGCGAGAGCTTCCCAACGCGCTCCGGCGAAGTGCTCCGTGAAGAGCTGGTACGCGAGCTTGGCCTGGGCGACCGCCGCTTTCCCGCGCAGGGCAGTGGCCGCAGGGGTGCCGATGCGCTCAAGCCTGCGGTCGACCTCGGTATCGACCCGGCTCACGAAAAATGACGCCACGCTGTGCACACTCGAGACGTCGCCCCCCGACTGAGCCACGGCTTCGAGTCCGGACAGGTAGGCCTCTACGACCTCTTTATAACGCTCCAGGCTGAAGATCAAGGTGACGTTTATGTTGCGGCCTTCACTTATCATCTGGCGGATGGCCGGGATCCCGGCCGCGGTGGCGGGGATCTTGACGAGCAGGTTGGGCATGCCTATGCGCTTGTGGAGCTCGCGCGCGTCGCGCACCGTGCTCTCGGTGTCATAGGCAAGGCGCGGAGAAACCTCGAGGGAGACGAAGCCATCGCTCGCCCCGCTCTGTTCGTACAGGGGGTGGAAGATCTCGAGCGCCGCCGTCACGTCAGCGGACGCCATTTCCCAGAACGCCTGTTCTATACTCCCAGCCTTGATCAGGCGGGCGAAATCGGCGGAGTAGACGTCGGTACCCGTCATGGCTTTTTGGAAGATCGTGGGGTTGGACGTGACGCCCCGGATGCCTTCGTCCACCATGTTGGCGAGGCGCCCGCCCCGGATCGCATCGCGCGACAGGTTGTCGAGCCAGGGGCTCTGGCCGGTCTCGCTGTACAGCTGGTGCAGTCGGGTCATGGTGGGTTGCCTCCTTGTGGGCTGCTAACTTGCTTTATTGCCGCGCCGGGGACTTCGTCCTGGCCTCGAGGAGGGCGCGTGCTCTCGCGGCCACGTTGTTGGGGGTGAAACCGAAATGGGCGAGGACCTCGGCGCCCGAGCCTGACGCGCCGAAGCGGTCGAGTGAAACACTCTCGTCGGCCCATCGCTCCCAGCCGAAGGACGAAGCGGCCTCGACGGCCAAGACGGGCACGCCGTTGCCGAGCACCTCATGATGGTAAGCGGTGCCCTGTTCCTGGAACAGTTCCCAGCACGGCAGCGACACCACCCTCACCCGGGTACCTTCGGCTTCGAGCCGCTCAGCGGCCGCTAGGCAGACAGAAACCTCCGAGCCGGTCCCCACAAGCACCAGATCCGGGCCGGCGCCGTCGGCGCTCGGGGCACCACCGGTCGCCTCCGCCCGGAGGACATAGCCACCTCTCTCTAGGAGCTCGGCCCGCTCGGCCGTGCCGGGGAGCACCGGGATGCTCTGGCGAGTCAAGATGAGAGATGTCGGGCCGTCCGAATTGACCGCGATGCGAACGGCTTGAGCGGTCTCGTTGGCGTCGGCGGGCCTGATGACCCGGAGCCCCGGCATGGCCCGCATGGCCGCCAGTTGCTCCACCGGTTGGTGGGTGGGGCCGTCTTCACCCAGGCCAACCGAGTCGTGGGTCCAGGAGTAGATGACCTTGGACTGTGACAGCGCCGCCAGCCGCACCGCTCCCCGCATGTAGTCGCTGAACACAAAAAATGTGCCCCCGACGGGCAGCACCCCGCCATGGCGCGCCATGCCGACCATGGCCCCGCCCATAGCGTGCTCGCGCACGCCGAACGCGATCTGTCGGCCCTCGGGGTGGTCCTGGCCCTGGCGCGGCTCGCCGTCGAGCGCGGTACCGGTGTTGCCGGTCAAGTCAGCACCGCCTGAGACCAAGCCCGGAACAGCCTCCAAGATGGCGTTTAGACAGGCCTTCACCGCGGCCCGGGTCGCCAGCTTGTCGCCCGCCTTCCAGATGGGCAGGAGCTTTTCGTAGCCAGGCAAACCGCGCGCGGCCCACTGGGCGTCCCAGCGCTCCCGCTCTTTGCTGCCCTTCGGGAGCTTCGCTTCGAAGCGCTCGTACCAGGCTTTCCGGGTGGTGCCGCCCCGCGAGCCGGCCTGGCGGTAGTAATCGACGACCTCTTCGGGCACGTAGAAGGTCTCTTCTGGCGGCAGGCCGAGAATTTGTTTCGTCGCCTTGATCTCGTCGGGGTCGAAGGGGTCGCCATGGGCCTTGGGGTTGTCGGTCATGTGGGGGGCGGGCCAGCCGATGTGGCTACGCAACTGGAGGAAGCTCGGCCGGTCCTCCTCGGCCATGGCCCGGCGGACCGCGGCCTCCAGCTTGGCCGTGTCGCGTCCCAGAAGCTCCAGGTCTCGAGGCCGCCCGGCCAACACGCGTTGCACGATGAAGCTCAAGAACTCTTCGGCCAGCTTCATCAGGTCGTCGAGCGTGGCGAAGGCAATCTCCGGCTC
>DAHWQF010000504.1 GCA_027334785.1 Acidimicrobiaceae bacterium | reverse complement strand
AAGCGAGGAGGAAGCGGACTAGGCGCTCCAGGGAGAAGCCACCTAGGCGACCGTGGGCAAGCGCCGAAACCTTGGGCTGGTCGACCCCGAGCAGCTCCGCAGCGGCCGTCTGGGTTAGGCGGCGCGCCCTGATCAGGGCCGTGATGCGCCGAGCCAGCTCGGCCTTGGCTAAAGCCTCCTCCGGCTCTGCCAGGCCGAGGTCGGCAAACACGTTGCCGGTGCTCTCCAGGTCATCGTTCATCGGGCCTCCCGACTGGTTTCCAGCTGCTCAGCCCGACGTAGCCGCTGGCGGACAAGGTCGAGCTCTTCTTTAGGCGTGGCCGCCGCGTGCTTGGAACGCTTCTGGAAGGCGTGCAGCACGTAGACAGCGCCTGCCAGCTTGACCGTGTAGACGCAACGGTAGGTGTCACCGCGGTGGTCCTCGGCAACTTCTACGACTCCCGCGCCTCCGAAACCGTGCAACGGCTTGGCGGAGGGGTGCTTGTCCCCAGCTTGGGCCAAGTAGAGGGCATAGCCCATTACCTGGCGGACTGCCTCAGGGAAGGACCGCAGGTCCTCCAAGCTCGAACCCACCCACACCAACGGGCGCACGACCTCACCATGCCATATCAAGCATACAGCGCGCCAACCGTCGCGTCCACGGCGTCCTCGGCCTGCGGGGACCCCCCACTCAGGGCGGCTGCGTGCGTGCGGTGGGCACGACGGTGAGCGTACGTTGCTGGCGCACTGCATAAGTATCGTTATGCACGTCTTCGCTAAGCTGTCGGTGTGCCCAGGGCTAACGGTAAGCGCCCCCTCCCCTCCCCCACTGGCCCCAGACGGGCAACGCCCGCGCCACCCAGCCTGGCGGCCACGAAGAGGGCGGCGGCCACACCGGTCGTGGCGCTGGTCGAGGACTTCTTCGTCGCCCGTAAGCCCCTCAAGGGCTCACCTCATACCGAAGCCGCCTACCGGGCTGACCTGGCCGGGGTGTCGGCCCACATAGCAGCCTGTCTCGGCACTGAGCCTGGAGAGCTCGTCTTGGGCCAGGTCGACGCCAAGGTGCTGCGGGCGGCCTTCGCCTCGTTCTCAGAAGGCCACGCAGCTTCGAGCATCGCCCGGGCCTGGACCGCCTGGGACCAGTTCTTCGCCTTCTTGGTGGCCGAGGACGTGGTGGTCGGGAACCCTATGGCCGCGGTGGCCAAGCCCAAGGTGCCGAAGCGGGCACCCAAGGCCCTCCAGGGGGAGGGCACACCCGAGCGCCTGCTCGAGTCGCTCGCCGCTCGTGGCCAAAAAACTAGCCGTTCGTGGCCCGAGCGCGACCTCGCCTTTGTCGCCACGGCCCTGCTCAGCGGCCTCCGGCTCTCGGAGCTGCTCGGCTTGGACATCGGCTCTTTGGACGGCCGGGAGGGCGAACGGCGCCTCCGGGTGGTGGGCAAAGGCTCCAAGGTGCGCTTCGTGCCCATCGAGGCACCTTTGGAGGCCCTCGTCTCCGCCTACCTCGCGTCCCGCAAGTCACGCTTCCCGGCCGAGAAGCTCGGGCCCTCCTCCCCCCTCTTCGTCGACCGCCACGGCGAGCGCCTCCGGCGCGGTGGCGCCCAGTACCTCGTCCGTTCCGCCTACCGCACCGCCGGCGTCGGGGCGTCGGTGCCAAAGGGTGCCCTCGTGCACGCACTGCGCCATACCATGGCCACCCGCCTGGCCGAAGACGGCGCCAGCGCCAGTGAGATCCAGCACCTCTTGGGCCCACGAGAGCCTCGCCACCTCCCAGCTCTACATCGACTCGACCGCCAACGAGCAACGCGCTGCAGCGCGAGCTAACCGGACCTACAGGGTGCTCGAGAAGATCACCAAGCCATCCCCCCCCACCACCAGGCCAACGAGGAAGGCGTCCCCCCCACCGTAGTTGTTCCCATGGGGGGAGCTCGTTGTTGCCCGTCGAGCCTTGCAGCCTGGCTCCCCGTCGCGGGAACATCGCTCGGTACCGGGCCAACACGCTGGCCGCCCGAGGCCTCCCTGGGGAGCACACCGAGCGCAAGTATTATACCGATGCGCTTTTCTACAGATTGACGCGCTATATTGACCGAATTGACCGACGACCGAGCGTCCGAAAACTGATTTCAGGACAGAGCGCTTTGCAGCTCCAGCGTGACAGGTCCCGGGCGCCTACGCGACACAGCAAGGCCGGTGGCTACCGGGAACACAGAGCGCAACCGCACAAAGAGGAACCCTAGCAGTCAGAGCACGAGTGTTGGTGTGCCCCTGCGATGGTCCACTACGCACCTCACGACAGGAGCAGGAACCGCCACAATGAAAGGTGGACAAGCATCGCGATGGGATCGACCGACCAGAGGCGCACTAAGCGCGTGAAGACTCTCACAGGGCCAACGCCGACACCCCTACCGCCTCCCATTCCTTCGCCACCTTCGCCGCCGCAGAACGTAGAAGAGGTGCGGCCTTACGTAGCATAACGTCGTCCATGCGTCCACACGGCGCGGATATGGAAATTGCCGCTCGGATCTTCCCGCCTGGCACGGTCACGGCTACACACCGGACCCCGTCTTCTTGTTCTCCATTGTCGAGCGCGTAGCCTTGTTGTCGCACCTTCCGAAGCTCCGCCAACATCTCGGGCAACGCTGTGATCGTATTGGCGGTGTAGGCGGGCATACCCGACCGGCGCACCAAAGCGAGAGCGTCCTTCTCCGGCAGGTCAGCCAGCATGGCTTTGCCAACCGCCGTACAGTGCACCCCAGCACGGCGCCCAACTTCCGTGAACATACGCATCGAGTGCCTGCCCGGCTCGTGGGCTACGTACAATACCTCGTCCGCGTCGAGGACAGCCACATTAGTGCTCTCGCCCAAACATTCCACAAGCTCTCGCAGATAAGGCGCCGCCCATTTTCCTATCAGACCTCTTGCACCATCAGCCAGTCTTGCCAAGCGGGGTCCGAGCGCGTACGTTCGTGTGGACCCTTGTCGTACGTAGCCAAGCACCAATAGGGTCTGCAGTA
>DAHWQF010000503.1 GCA_027334785.1 Acidimicrobiaceae bacterium | reverse complement strand
CTTCAACTCTCTTCCACCCTCCCTGCGCCTTCCTCGTCCGCCATCTCTTTGGGGAGTTCCCGGCGGGCGATCACGTGGACGTCAATACCGAGGTCGCCGGCCCGGCGTATCACGCGCCGCACGATCTGGCCCCCTCCGGTCAGCTCCTGCCAGCGGCTCTTCTGGCTGGACCCAAGCACGATCTGGGTCACCTGGTGCTCGCTCGCAAAGCCGGCTATGGCCTGGGCGGGGTCGGGGTTGACGATCTCGTGCCAATCTGCACCGAGGTCCCCGGCGAGGGTGCGCAGCGCCTCCAAGGTGGCCTTCCCCTTGTCGGGTTTGGCGTCCGACGAGGTGACGTGGACTACGGAGAGCTCACCCTTGGCCCGCGACGCCATCCGGGCAGCCCGGCGCAGGAGCATGTCGGTGCCCGGGGCAGCCGTAACTGCCACAAGAAAGCGCTCGCAGGTCTCCCAGAGCCTGTTTCCGCTGTGCCGGCGGAGGTGCTCGAGGAGCTCTTCCTCGGTCTCGTCGGCCAGGAAGCGCAGCGCCAGCTCCCGCAGGGCGATCAGGTTGTCGGTCTGGAAAAAGTGGGTGAGCGCGTAAGG
Source organism: Acidimicrobiaceae bacterium (assembly GCA_027334785.1). Lineage (GTDB taxonomy): Bacteria > Actinomycetota > Acidimicrobiia > Acidimicrobiales > Palsa-688 > JAJZYO01. The sequence continues at coordinate 2,404 of DAHWQF010000503.1, read as the reverse complement.
GACCCTCTCGGCCGGGTAGATATTGCCGTGGAGCATGCGCCGGCGCAGCTGCTCGGGCGAGGAGTCCACGAGCTCGGTCTGGTTGGCCTTGCGGACCACCCAGTCCGGCACCCGCTCGCGCACACGCACTCCGGTCATTTGCTCGACCGCGTCTGCCAGGCTCTCGACGTGCTGGATATTGACCGTAGTGATCACGTCGATGCCGGCGTCGAGCAGTTCGAGCACGTCCTCCCAGCGCTTGGCGTGCCGGCCCGAACCCGGGACGTTGGTGTGCGCCAGCTCGTCGACCAGCGCCACCTTGGGCTTTCTTGCCAAGACCGCGTCGAGGTCCATCTCCTCAAAGCGCGAGCCCCGGTACTCGACCACCTTGCGGGGAACGACCTCGAAACCCTTGAGCAAGGCTGCGGTTAGCGGGCGGCCATGGGTCTCCACAAAGCCGACCACCACGTCGGTGCCCCGCTCGAGCCGGCGCTTGCCCTCGTTGAGCATGTCATAGGTCTTACCGACCCCCGCCGCTGCGCCCAAGTAGACGCGGAAATGGCCGGCAGCCTCGACCACCGACTCCGCCTCCCTTGTGGCCGACGCGGTCTCGACCAGGGCGCTCCCACGCTCGCTCACGCCCTCATGGTACGGCTTGCGCTCCCGGCTATAGCCGGCGGGCGGGCCGGCACTGCCCAGCGGGCCGGCCTCAGGTGGTCCCCCGGCGGGAGGGCGGTGTGCTCGAGCGGCGGGCTCGTCCCGCAGGCCGGCCCGACGCTCGAGTGCCGGGCCTCCCGCCGGCCCCAAAGGCCTACCGGCCGCGACGATGCTCGACGGAGTAGAGGGCCGTGTTGAGCTCGAGGACGTTCACGTAAGGAGCCCCGAAGAAGCCGAGCTCGCGTCCGTGGACGTGGCTGGCAACGAGCGCATTAACAGCGTGTACTGAGAGGTGATTGGCCTTCGCGACGGAATCGACTTGCGCATAGGCCCCATCCGGGCTGATATCGGGGTCGACCAGGCTGCCAGAGTTGGTGACGAGGCTGTTGGTCGGACTGATCCCTTCCTTTTCAAGGCGGGAGGCCTGGGCCGCCACGAAACGCTCGAGCGCCACCGAGCGCGGGCCCCACTGCTGCGTACCCGAAACCACAACCTGGTCGGGCTTGTTGGTGAGCAACGTTGCGTCTGGGCGACCCTGGAACCACTTGGGCCCGGCCCAAGCCTGCTCGATCTCCGCGGAGCCGACCACCGCCTGGCCATCTTTCACAAACGAACCTTCCGCCTGGTGCTTGAAGAAGAGCATCGAAACGCCGGTACCGGCATAGCCGTAAGCCAGCCCCAAGAGGGCCAGGAAAACCAAGGACAAGAGGAACGAACGGCGAAGGTTCGCGAGCATCTCAGTACCACCCCGTAGCGGTGAGGACCAGGTCGATCAGTTTTATGAAGATGAAGGGGACGATTACCCCGCCCACCCCGTAGATGGCCACGTTGCGCCTGAGTATCGATGAAGCAGAGGTAGGCCGCCACTTCACGCCCCGCAGGGCGAGCGGGATGAGGGCGATGATAACGAGGGCATTGAATATCACAGCCGAGAGCACGGCGCTCTGCGGGCTGTGCAGGCGCATTATGTTGAGCTCGTGGAGCTGGGGGTAGGTGGCAATGAAAAGGGCGGGTATTATCGCAAAGTACTTGGCGACGTCGTTGGCGATCGAGAAAGTCGTGAGGGCGCCACGAGTTATCAGCAACTGTTTGCCGACCTCGACCACGTCGATCAACTTGGTAGGGTTGGAGTCGAGGTCCACCATGTTGCCGGCCTCTTTGGCCGCCGTCGTGCCGGTGTTCATCGCCACCCCGACATCGGCTTGGGCGAGGGCGGGGGCGTCGTTGGTGCCGTCGCCCATCATCGCGACGAGTTTGCCACCCGCCTGCTCGGCCTTTATGAGCTCCATCTTGCGCTCGGGGGTCGCCTCGGCCAGGAAGTCGTCCACGCCCGCCTCCTGGGCGATGGCGGCGGCGGTGAGGGGGTTGTCCCCGGTGATCATAACGGTGCGGATGCCGACCGCCCGGAGGTGTTCGAAGCGTTCCTTGATGCCCTCTTTTATGACGTCTTTCAGTTCTATGACCCCGAGGATCCGGCCCCCGTCGGCGACCACGAGAGGCGTCGAGCCCGCCCGGGCCATGCGCTCGACGGCCTCGCCCAGGTCTGAGGGTGCGCTCCCACCTTGGGACGTGGCCCACTGGCGGACCGCCTCGGCCGCCCCCTTGCGGATCGAACGGGGGCCGATGTCCCCTCCCGACATGCGCGAGAGCGCAGAGAACGGGACAAAAACGGGGCCCTCGCCGAGCTCCCGCTCGCGGATGCCGAAGCGCTCCTTGGCCAGCACGACGATAGAGCGGCCCTCTGGCGTCTCGTCAGCGAGCGAAGCCA
>DAHWQF010000502.1 GCA_027334785.1 Acidimicrobiaceae bacterium | reverse complement strand
ACAGGGGCACTCCAGGGACCAACCATTCACAGTACACAACCAGCACGCCACCTCCGCCAAACGCTCGCGGCGACAGGACCACACATTGTCCTACGATCTGGTTGCGTAGGCACGGCGTGATGCTACACGCCGTGCTCTCATCGCATTGCACCGGTTTAGGAGTTCCGCGGGGAAGCGCGTTGGGCAACAGCGCCGTGTATCGGAGTAACTGAACTTCATTCGGACGAGTCCCTACCGCAATGTAGAGGACAAGGCGGCGGGAACCAGGATCGGCAATGCGCAGCCAATTGCGTAGGAAGGGGCCATGGGGGGTGGCTGCGCGGCCGCCGCCTGAATACCACTGGTACTTCAACGGAGCTATGGGTGCCCAACTGACTGGACCGTGTATCGTTTGGCCTACGTACGCTGGCGGAGGGTGACGAAGGGTCTGAACAGTCGAACCTCGGTCCCCCAGAGGCGTGGCCGCGTGCCCTGTTGCCGAAGTCCGGTACGCGCAAGCACCGAAGAGAAGCGAGCAAATGAACCCGACTGAGATCGCACGTGGCGCTTGAGCTAGAAAGAGCCGCCTGGCGTTCCGCACTTCAAGGTCTGACTAGGTGGCTGGTGTGAAATGGCACCCCTGTAAGTCGAAAACAGCCTCCAAGAGGCCTGAGTAGCCCCGCCTGACGCACTCGGTACCTTCAGCTTCTTCGCTTCCAATCACCCAATCGCTGTCAATAAGGAGAGATAGGGGGACTGTAGGGAGCTTGTGCCACGTCTGGTGCCGGCGCGGCTCTCCTCGCCGTCTCAACCAAGTGCCGGGGCCGCCCAACCGCTGGGTGTCGAACGCAGGCCGAGCACTGCAAGGCGTGCCAGGTTCTGCGCGCCGGCCAACAAGTTGAAATCTGCGTCGACCTTGCGCCGGCCTCGCACCCGTGCGCGCCTGCCCCTGTGGCGGCGCTTCATGAGGTGGGCGAGCTTGCGCTCGACTTTTGGACGGGTCGCCCGGTAGTCCGCTGCAAAACTGGGGTCCGCGCAGCGTTCGCGCTGGGCTCGGAGGAGCTCCTCGTAGGCGGAGATGCCGACGGTCCTGCCGCCCTTGGCAGTTGTGCAAGCCTGCCGTAGCGGGCAGGTGGCGCAAGCCTCTCGGAAATAGGCCGTGCCGGTGCCGCTCGCCTCGGCCGATATGGGGACGGTGGTGCCCGCCGGGCAGGTGACGGTGCTGGCCCCCAAATCGACAATGAAGCGGTCCTTGGTGAAAAGGCCCCCAGGCGCTGAGGGTGGTTGTGCTTTTACGTGGGGGTCGATGCCGTTCTCGTCGAGAAAGGCCAACAGCTCCCCAGCCCCGTAAGCGGCGTCACCGTAGGCGGCCGGGCGGGGTTTGGCCGGGGTGCAGCGGCTGCCAGAGGGCCCGGCCCGACGTGCCTTCAGCTTCATAGCCCGTGCGGCGGCATGGGCGGCTGCCTGTGCGGCGCGGGCCGCTGATTTAGTGGCCTTGTTGGCCTTCTGCCGGCGGGCCCCGCCACCGCTGCTGGCCTTGGCGGCTGGCGCCGGTTGGTCGGGCGCCCCAGGCTGGTCGGCGCCAGGCTCGGTGCCTTCCTCGGCGCTGGGCTTGTCCCCGGCGGTTTTGGCGTCTTGGACGATGTCCTCGACCAGGCCGGGGGCTGGCCCAGCGTCGCCCTCGTTGCCGGCCGTGACAGTCGTCGCGGTGATTATCTCGCTGTCGGGGTCGATGGCCACGTGGCCTTTGTAGCCGTCGAAGCCTCTCGCTGAGGTCTTGTGGCCGTGGCGGGCTTCGGGGTCGACGGTCGAGATGATGCGGTCTTTGGCGACCCGCCGGGCGATGCGGAAAGTGCCGTCCTCGGCCCGTTCGAGGTCCTGGCCGAGCACGCTTGCCAACAGCTCGGCGGCCTCTTTGACATCCTCGGCGAGCTGGCGTCCTTCGAGCAGGGCAAGGGCAGCGTAGGCGTCCTTGGCGCGGCTGTCGATGAGGCCCTTGCGTGCCTCTTCGTCGTCCCAGTCGACCTGTGGCTTGGCCGAGCTCGTGTAGTCGTCGCCGCTTTTGATGGCCGCCCGCAGTTCGGCCTCGAGCTCGGCTCCCGCCACCTTCAACAGGCCTCGCATGGCCGAGCGTATGAGGGTGATGGTGCCCATGGTGGCCACGGCGTCGTAAAGCGGCGTGGAGTCAAGGATGCGCTTGGCGCCGACGAGACCTGCCTTCTTTGCCGCCTCGACTGTCACCTCGAAGATGCGCCGGGGACGTTCGGAACGGCACAGGCGTGCCCTGAAGTCGACGAGCACAGTGTGGGCGAAGCTCTCCCAGCCGCCGCAGTCATAACCGCCGACCCCTGCTGCGTAACGCCAGCGGGCGTCGAAAGTGTAGGCCTCGACGGCCTCACGGTTGGACAGGCCGCCCAACCGCTGGAGGACCATCACGACGGCCAGGACCGAGGGCGGCACGCTGCGGCGGCCCTTGTCCGAGAAGACGTCGGCGAAGAACTCGTCTGGGAACAGCTTGTCGCGCTCGCGGTGCAACACCGAATAGATAGAGCTGTCCGCCAAGGCATCACCACAAAAACGGGCTATGTCGTCCAACAGGTTGCCCTGGCGCTGTGCGAGCCCGAGGCTCATGGCTCGCTCCCGGCCGAAATGGGGAAGTACACGCTTGTAATTCTATCACACCCCCCCTGGACGCCAATTCCCGGGTGCTCGGCAGGTCCCCCCCGTTGCGCTCACCCACCAAGGGGTGAGCGCTCCTGGAAGTGCCGCTGAGCCGGTCGGCCTCGGCACGGCTGCTCAGGCCCGCTCCCTACACCCTGCGATCGGCCGCGACTCATCAGGACGCGAAAGACACCAGCCACCTAGGGTACGACGACGTGCTCTCGCGCTGGCACCCCCGCCGCATAAGAGCGCGCCCTGCGCCAGAGCGAGCGACGGGAATCGAACCCGCGTTCTCAGCTTGGGAAGCTGATGTTCTGCCTCTGAACTACGCTCGCAAGTACGCTAAATCGCTAACATAGCTTAAATAT
>DAHWQF010000501.1 GCA_027334785.1 Acidimicrobiaceae bacterium | reverse complement strand
TGTCGTCGGTGTAGCCGATGTGATCGATACGTGCGCCGATCAAGGGGGCGGCTTGGACGACGCGAGGGCCGACCAATTCGGGCCGGAGGTCAACTTGCTCATGGAGGGCGCCGTACCAGCGGCAGGTTTCTTTCCGGAAGAGCCTGAAGGCTCGGTGCACATTGCCGAGCACCGAGCCGTCACCGGCCAGATTGTATATGTCGACGAGCATAGCATCGAGGTTTCCGGCCGAGCTCAGGCGCTCAAGGGCTGCCCGTAAGGCCGGGATGTCGCTGCAGACAAAGCGCTCATCGGCGTCTACCCAAAGTATCCAGTCTCCGCGGCAGTGTTCGAGGGCCGCGTTGCGGGCGCGCCCGAAGTCGTCGTCCCAGAAGCCCTTGATGATCTTCGCGCCCGCCGTTCGCGCCAGGTCCACCGTATGGTCTTTCGAACCTGTGTCGTACATGACCACTTCGTCGACCACGCGATTGAGCGACGCGAGACACTCGGGGAGAGTCCCTTCTTCGTCTTTGACTATCATGCAGGCGGATAGGAGCACCGGCTCTCGAGGCTGTCCCCGAGGGACTGGTGCCGTGCAGCACGCACGGGATGATTGCCGGCTAGCCTTGGGTCGCCGCGCTGGATTGCGGGTGGTCATGAACTTGCGATCGACACGAACAAGGCCGACATGAGCACCCTCCGACTCGCTGCGGGGGCAATGCCAAGCTGGAAGGATGGCATTGCCATGTGGGCGGCCCGGCGCGCGCTACACCTCTCCGGAGGGGGCATATCGAACCGATGATCGGTCAGCGGTACGCTATGGCCGAGACATCGCCCAAGACGGACGTGCGACAAGCCAAGGAGGGCAAGCGCCGCTCGCACCAGTCGGTCGGAATAGTGTCGCCCACGGGGCTTCGGCCATCAGGATCGCGGGTCCAGAGCCGCTCCAAGATAGAGAGCCTCGTTGCGTGCAGACATGCGGGCAAATCCCTTCTCAGCCAAGGACAAACGCCCCTTGTCGTTTGAGACCAGCTCCGCGCAGGCCTGCGTAAGTCCGTCGTACGGTGCCAGCCTTACGGCGTCTGCCATGTCTGGTTCGATCTCGGTAGCGGTACCACACTCGGCGACTACGGCTTTGCGGTTGGCCAATAGGTAGCTAACTCGCACGAGTTCGAAGATGCCCGTGTCATAATAGTGCGCATTAAGAATGACCTTCGCACGTGAAATGAGCTCGTCCCTGGCCTGCCCATAGACACCGAAAACTGCTTGCACATTGAGACCGGCGTCGCTGAGCTCCTTTATTACCCGAGAGCGGCGCTCGTTCATCGACCCGTAGAACAAGACATCGATGTCCTCTGTGGCGGCAGGCGTGATGCGCGTGAGCCATGGGGAGTATCCGATGGGTACGTGCCGTGTTGTGGTGACTCCCATGCGGGCGAGCGAAGCGATGTTGCGAGCGCTGTAGTCCCACGCCTGGCAACGCCGCAACGCGCTCAGGTACTGAGGCGTGCACCAGGGGGAGGACTCCGATACTTGCTCAAGGTTGTATATGACAGTATCGGTAGGTAGGAGGTCGACCTCGTGCGGTTCGAGCAAATTGGCACCGAAGAGGATAGGTGTCGGACCCGGCACGACGAGCCGGTTGACGTCGATGCTCACCTGCGCCCCAAGGGAGCGCAATCCCCATGCTACGGTTTCTATGATCTCGGAGAAGGCAGCAACGTGGGGGTAGCCAGCCGGCTGCACTAGCACCAGCTGAAAGGCGCCAGGAGCTGAGGTGGATCGGCGGGGGTTGGCGGCCTCCAGGTCGCGCAGCGTTGGGGCGAGAGGCATACGGTGCGAAGATCGGCAAATGGGGTACCGACCTGAGGCCCGAGGTAGCGGTCAGATGCCGCTCGTGCAAGGCGAAGATGGCGGAGGTCAGCCCGTCCTGGCGAGCCCACTCTTCGAGGTGCTTACACGGGAGGTGCCCATGGGCGCGCGGCACGGGTACTGAATTAGTGTGAGCGGGCCAGCGGAGCGGGCGTGGCTCCACCACCGTCGAGCCAGTAGCCGACCTGCGGGTAGTCGACCGTGACCTCGTCCACGAATGCGTAGTTCACGCTGGCCCGCACCCAGGCGTCGACCAGGAATCCGTCGAGTGCGTACCGTAGCTCTGTCGGGGCCATGTGGGGGTCCCACGTGGCGATTCCGGTGAGGAGTTCGGCGCGGTGGACAAACATGGAGGCGTCGATGCACTCGACTACGTGGCCTGGGTAGAGGATCCCGTCGCCAAGTACCCGACCGTCTGGATAAGCGAGCTTGGCGTAGGCAAAGCCGGCCTCGGGGTGCGCGTTCAGCGCGCCCACGAGCACCTCCAGATGTCGTGGCCTCCAGGTGTTGTCATCGTCGAGATACGCGATGAACGGGGACGTGGCGAGGAGTCCGCCCAAGACGCGGTTCCAGTGTCCCGGCGTCGGGTGCGGCTTGCCCAAGGGGACCACACGCGTTTGGGGTAATTTCCCCAGCAGCGCCGCGAGTTGTGGATCATTCTCGTTGGGGATAACCAGGTGGTCGAAATCGCGGAAGGTCTGTGCCTGCACCGAGTCTATTGCCCGGAGCAACTTTTCTTGCCGACATGCCAGCGTTGGGGTTATGACAGTGACCAAGCTCATAGTGCGATCACCGGGGAGCCCCGAAGAAGAGAACAGGGTCTCTTCTGTGAGGAGAGCATATCCTGCTCGCTCTTGGGTTTCATTGCCGCTACGACTTCAGGTGCAGATCTGATCACGATGAAGAAGTTCGGCTGGCGCCACGGTTTTCTTAGGCTGAGGCCGCGCGCGTAAGCCGTTCGAGCGCCAGGTCTGCGAAGGAGTGAGCATGACGCGAGCGAGCGACGGGCTTGCGAGCGCTCCACGCGTTAGGTCAGGCCAGCGCAGCGACGGGCTCGCGGGGCTGGACCAGGCTCGTGAGCTGGCCTGCATCGGCCGAAAGGCGCCGGCGGTAATCGTCGTGGGAGGCGACGGAAGCGAAGTAGGCGGCCCGGCGCTTGGCCACGCGGCCCGTGTGGTCTGG
>DAHWQF010000500.1 GCA_027334785.1 Acidimicrobiaceae bacterium | reverse complement strand
CTGGGCCGACCTGCAACGGGCCAAGATGACCGAGGAGATCGGCCTCGCCCAACCCGTCGAGTACACCGAAGCCGAGCGGCGCACCATCGCCACCCACGAGGCGGGCCACGCCACGGTGGCCTGGCTGGTAGGCCGGTCACGCAAGCTGGAGGTGCTCTCGATCGTCAAGAGGAGCGCGGCACTAGGGCTCCTCGCCCACTCAGACCGCGAGGAACGCTTCACCCAGACCGAGTCAGAGCTCCGTGCCCTGGTCCAGATCGCGTTGGGTGGCCTCGTGGCCGAGCAGATCTTCTTCGGGGAGCGCAGCTCCGGCGTGGCCGGCGACTTGAAGCACGCCACCGGGGTCGCCGCTCAAATGGTGGGCTCGATGGGCATGGGCGGCACATTGGTCTCTTACGAGGCGGTGCAAGGCGCGGCCGGTAACCTCGCCGCCAAGGTGCTTTCGAGCGATGTGGGCCGGGAGGAAGTCGCCGGCGTGCTCGAAGCCGCCCGGGCCGAAGTGCAAAGACTGCTCGAGGACAACCGCCACGTCGTCGAGGCGCTCCGGGACGCTTTGTTGGAAAGAGACGAGCTTGTTGGCGATGAGATAACCCGCGTCATAAACGAGGCTATGCGCCAGACGGCTTAGTGGGTGGCGGGCTTATCAGCCAAAGGAATGTTCAGCTTCGGACCCTGCACGCCCACCTCTGCGGCTCCGACGCACGCGGCTGGGCCGGGCGCTCTCTCCTGACAGCCATGCCGGGGGGCTCCGGACCGGCCGAAGAGGGGGCCGTGACCCACGGCAGCCTACGCTACGGCTGCCTGGACGGTCCGCTGGCGGCCCGCTACCCACGGTGCCTTGGGCTCGGCTACCCGGCCCCTCCCTTCGAGGAGGGCTATGTGTTGAAGGTGGTCTCGCCGTTGCCCGTGCTGTAGCCCGACGCGGTCACCGTGGCCGAGGCGCACCAGGTCCCGGCCTGCTTTGTGCTGAAGGTGAAGCTCGCCCGGCCGTTGCTGCCCGTCGTGCCGGTCCCCGAGGCTGCAACCGTGCCTGAGCACGTACTGCCGGAGAAAATGCTGAGGGAAACGGCGGCTCCGCTGATCGAGCTGCCCGAACTCGCGTCTTCGGCAGTAACCGTCAAGGGCACCTTGTAGTTGTGCCCCCTCGTAGACAGCGTGCCGGCACTCACTGAAACCGTCATCGCCGCCGACGTCTGCGGCGACTGGACGACGAGGGTGACACTCGTGCTGCTCGTGAGGCTGCCGCTCGTGCCGGTGATCGTGACCGTGTAGGTGCCGGCGGGAGTGGTGGAGCTCGTGGAGACCGACAGGGTGGACGACGTCGAGGCGGGGTTGCGAGAGAACGCAGCGGTGGCGCCGCTCGGGAGCCCGCTTTCACTGAGGCTCACGCTCCCGGAGAAGCCTCCACTTGGGGAGATGTCGAGGGTGTAGGAGGTACTGCCGCCGGGGCTCACGGTCTGGCTCGCCGGCGTGGCCGAGAGGCTGAAGCTCGGGCTCGGGCTGGTCGAACTGGACGAGGAAAAGGCCGTGACCCCGTCGGGTGTGCCCAAGCCGGCTGGGCCGTTGTAGCCGCTGGACAGCTCGCCGGTCCCCGCTTCGCAGAGGTAGTCACCGCAACTGCCGTCGGAGCCGGCGGTGACGCTCACGAGCCCTGTCGTTGGGCCCCTGGAGCCGCTGGCGCTGTCTGGGTACAGGGCGCTCGGGCTCGGCTGGAGCGCGCCGTTACCGGCCGCCAGAGCGTACATGGCGCCGATGAGCTGGGCCGAAACGCTCGTCCCCCCGAATACCATCCAGCCTGGCTCGCTGTACGTGTCGTAGACGGCGACCCCGGTCGAGGGGTCGGCGACGGCGGAAACGTCGGCCACTTGGCGGCCGCCGCAGTCGGAAGAGAGGCTGTAGACGCCCTGGTCGGCCTGCCAGCCAGGCATGGGCTCGTAGGCAGAGCAGCCGGCGCCGGCCCCCGACCACACCGTCTGGGCGCCCCAGACGAGGCTGTTGCCCGTGCCGCTGTAGGTCAGGCTCGTCCCCCCCACCGCCGTCACCCCGGGCGAGGCGGCGGGGAACTCGACCCCGTAGCCGCTGTCACCGCTGGCGACCGTCACCGCCGTGCCCGAAGAATAGGAGTAGGTCGAGTTGTAGCTGCTCTCGCTCGCAAACTCCGAGCCGCCGTAGCTGTTGGTGATCGCGGCCGGGTGGAGGCTCTCGGCCTCGGAGACCGCTTGCTCAAGGTTGGAGAAGCTGGCTGACGAGGCTTCCACGAGATCGATATTGCAGGCCGGGCAGAGGGCCGAGATCATGTCGAGGTCGAGCGAGATCTCCTCGCCCCAACCGCTGTTGCCTCTCGGGTAGCTCGTCCCGCCGGACTGGTTGAGCTTGGTGAAGGTAACGCAGCCTGTGGTCACGGTGGAACTGCACAGGGGAGGGATAGCAGCGTCAGCGATGCCCGTGTTGGGGTCCGTGGCCCCGCTCAGGCTGGCCCGGTAGGCAGCCAGGTCCGAGGCAGCGTTGGGGTCGTCGTAGGCATCAACGATGGCGACGGTCGGCGCGCTGGGGCCTGGGCCGAAGGCCGCAGCCGCGCTCGTGAGGTTGTAGGCGCTCTGAAGGTCACCGGGGTAGTACCCCGAAGACGGCGGAGGCGGGACGGTATTGGTACCACCCCCACCACTGCCGCCACCTGGGCCGTGGGCGGACGGCCCGGGATGCCAGTCCTTCGACGGGTAGAGCAACTGGAGGGCGAAACACTGGGCGTGCCCGGCCGCCGGCGCCCCGCAGGCGTGCGCCTCGGGCGGCAGGCTGGCCGGCGGCCCTCCCGGCGAAGTCCCGGGTACGACCGCGGCCGAAGCCGCGCTGGGGGCACCCAAACCTGCCAAAAAGAAGGCAGCTCCGAGGAGGGCAGCACGCCGGCCAATTGTCGTCCCTGCCGCCCTACGGGTGGTAATGGACGCACGAGAGGGCCAGAAGGACCCGCCAGACAAAGCTCTAACCATCCTGCTAGTATGGTTGGCCGGGAAAGCCCATGCAAGACGGTGGGCCT
>DAHWQF010000004.1 GCA_027334785.1 Acidimicrobiaceae bacterium | reverse complement strand
GGGGCCGACCGTGGCCGGCGGGCCGGCGTACTGAGGGACGGCGGGGAGGCCGGCGGGTGGGCCGGCGGGTGGGCCGGCAGGTGGGCCGGACGGGCCGGGCAGCGGCGGCGGCCCGACGGTCGGAGGGAGGCTCGGCGGGCCGCTCGGTTGCGCGCTGGCGCCGGCCGGCACGGCCACCAAAAGGGCCGCGAGACCCGCTGCGGTTGCCATCGAGCGCGCCCGCGCATGGCTACGGGCGAGATTTGTCTTACCAGCGAACATGGCGTCCCCTTTCGCTTCGCTAGGCGTTTTACTCCGCCAGCCCATTGCTTATCCGGTTCAGCGGGCGCGCGCAAGAGGTCGCGGGCAATAGCGTTCGAGCGGTGCGAGCTTGGGTGCTGGAGCAGTCCCCGGGTGACTACCGCTACGGGGACGTCCGGGAGCAGACTGTCGGCCCCGGCCAAGTGCGCGTCCGGGTAGTGGCGAGCGCCCTCAACCACATGGACCTCTGGCCGGCCCTCGGGATGCCCAAGCCCCCGCTCCTGCCCATGGTGCCCGGTTGCGATGCCGCCGGCGTGGTGGCCGAGGTGGGGGAGGGGGGGAGGGGGTCTCCGGTTGGGCGGTAGGCGACGAGGTGGTAGTGAACCCGTCACTCGCCTGCGGGCACTGCCCTGAGTGCCTGGCCGGCCGTTCGGTCTACTGCGCGTCTTGGGGCATCCTCGGCGAGCACCAGTGCGGCAGCCACGGCGAGTCCGTGGTGGTAGGCGAGGCCAACCTCGTGCGCCGGCCGGAAGGCCGCACCTGGGAGGAATGTGGCGCCTATGGCCTCTGTGGCCTCACGGCCTACAGGATGCTCCGGCGCGCCCGCCTCGTTGCCGGGGAGGACCTGCTCGTGGCTGGCGCCGGCGGTGGGGTGGCGACCGCCGCGCTCGCCCTCGGCCTGCGCATGGGCGCCACTGTCTACGTCCCTTCGCGCCACGAGGCGAAGCGGGGGCGCGCCCTCGGCGCGGCCTCGGCCTTCCCCTCAGGAGAGAAGATCCCGGTGAAGTGCGACGTCGTGGTCGACAACTCGGGCGGGCCGACGTGGGCATCGTCTTTCGGCGCCCTGAAAAAGGGGGGCCGTCTGGCCGTTTGCGGGGGTACTGGCGGAGGCGGGCCGACCTGCACCTTCCCAGGCTGTTTTTCGGCCACCACGAGCTCATCGGCTCGACGATGGGGACTTTTCGGAGTTCGACGAGCTGACTCGGCTTGTCGCCGGCGGCCTCCCGGTCGTGGTGGACAGCACTTACCCCCTCGGTGATTACCCGGTCGCGCTCGCTCGGCTCCGGGCCGGCGAACAGTTCGGCAAGCTGGTGCTGCGCCACTAGCCGGAGGCGAACGGGGCTTGGCCGGCGGGGCTTGGCCGGCGGGGCGACCCGGAACTGGCGGACGTAAAAGCGAGAAGGGCGGATCCATCAGTTCTGGTGCAAAAAACTGCGCATGGTCCTTATGGATGCGCCCCTCCGGCGACCACGTCCATCAGAGCCGTGGCGCGCCTTCCTCGGGGTGCCACCGGCCCAGCCGGTCCAAGGGCCACTCAGCCCGCCATCGGTGTGCGTGGTGGCCAGCCGGCAACACTATTGGCCGGCTAGCTAGCCCGCCTGGACCGATAGGTGGCCTTTATCGGTCGCCGGCTGCGCGGCCCCCGCTCGTGCTCGGCGCCTATGCGGCCCGCCAGTGCGCCCGGCGTGTGCACAACGACCACGACTCCACCCTGAGAGAGCCGGACTGGGAGCCCGACGAGCTCCTCCAGGCGCGGCTGGGCTCGGGCGTGGACTTCGAGCGGGTGGTTCGGTCCAAGTTGGCCGACGCGTTGGACGATGCCTTCATGGACCTGGCCGGCTCTGGCCTGCGCGCCGGAGCGTTGGCGCGAGCCACCATGGCCGCCATGCGACGTGGGGTCCGGGTGGTGGGAGGCGGGCGCCTCCCTGCTGACCGAGCGGCCAAGCGGGTCGGCAAGCCAGACCTGCCGATACGCGCCGAGGGACTGGGCGACGGTTACCTCCCCGGGGACATAGCCGGTTACCTCCCCGGGGACATCAAGGCGCACAAGGTGCTCGTCGCCGGCAGTTCCGCCCATGGGACGTTGATCGAAGCACGCCCGGTTGCCCAGGCGCGGCTCGACGACGAGGCCTTCCGCTGGGCCGAGCGCGAGCCTGACCTGTCACAGCTGGCCCACTATCGTCGGCTCTTGGTCGCCAGCGGCGTGGCGCCGCCCCCTCCTATCCCCACAGGCTTGCGATCGGCTGTCAAACCTCGTTACCGACCCATCGCGCTCCCGGTAACATCGTTGTCCTTCGTTGGTGAGGGCTTGTGGAGCGCGTCTTTAGACGCAAAGGCACGCCCGAGTCAGGACGTCGGCGTCGGGGATAAGCTCGCTGTTGCGCCCCACAAGAGCTACTATCCCTGCGAAAGCGCTCCGCCTCGACGAGTCGCGCGCGGAGGTCGGAAGGCAGTGGCCCCAGGCGTCGGCTCGAGCGGCCACGAGGCAGCGAGTAACCATCGACCACGTGGCACAGACGGCGCGCTTGTCACGGACGAGCGTCTCAAAGGTCTTCAACGACCAACCCGGGATCTCCGAGAAGACAATCGAGACGGTCCGGCGTGCCGGCGCTCAGTTCGGCTGGGCTGCGTCGTCGTCTGCAGCGGCCCTCGCTTCAGCCAGCGCTCGCGACATCGCCACGGTCTCCCGCCGGGACCAGGCCTACTGACGACAGAGCCGCACTTTTCGATGCTGGCCTCTGCCATGGCGGCCGCCCTCGCCCCTCGCGGGTACGGCTTGCACCTCTACATGGTGGGCGAAAAGGAGAAGGCGGAATTGGATGTCTACCGAAATTTGAGCCGACGGCGTTTGGTCCTTGGGGCCCTCATGACCGAGAGCCGCGTCGGCGACAAGCACCACGACCCTGTCAGGTCGCTCGGGCTGCCCGCCGTCCTCATGGGGTACCCAGAAGGCGACCGGCTGATCCTCGCCGTGCACGCTCAGCTGGGGGACACGGGTGTAACCCAGGCCGCTTGGCACCTTGTCGGGCTCGGTCACCGCCGGGTCGCCAACGTTGCCGGACCTCCTGGCCGTGTGCACACCGGGTACCAGCTGAACAGCTTCGTGAGCGAACTGGCCCGTCTCGACGGCGGCTTAGGGTGGAGCATCATCAAAGAGCTTCACCGAGGACGCCGCCGCAGCACTGTCTCTGATCGACGATGAGCGTCCCCACCGCAATCGTTTTCGCCGCACGACAGCATGGCGATAGCGGCCATAGGAGCACTGCAACGCAACGGCTACGACGTGCCTGCCGACATATCGGTCGTTGGCCATGACGACTTACCCTTCGGGCAGTGGTTACACCCTCGTCTCACAACCCATCGGCCAGGACCTGCAACAGATGGCTCGGGTTTCCGCACTGCGGCTCTTGCAGCGTCTAGGTGCGGGCACCTCGAAGCTCCCAACCATTGGCTCGCCCCAGCTCATCATCCGAGATTCAACGGCCCCACCACGTCGGGCGGACGACCGCCCGGTCGCGTGATCCAACTACGAGCCGATCGAGGAATGCCACGACCCTGAATGCAGCTTCTCCGCTGCCGCCACGGCTGCTCGACGCCCACCATCACCTCTGGGACGGAACTTCGAGGGACAAGACACTGCCGGATCATCGGATCTTTTCGACGCCCTATGGCCCATCCCAGTTGCAGGCCAACCTAAAGGCGGCCGGCGTCCGATCGACCATCCTCGTCCAGTCCCGCAACGCCCTTGAAGAAAACGACGCCCTGACCACCTACGTTCGCGAAGCGGACTTTGTTGGCGGCGTCGTCTACTACGCCCCGCTGCAACGGCGCACTGCCGCGCTCTCGGTGATCGACGCGCTAACCAGCCACCCAAAACCCTGTGCCGTCCGCTGCCTTGTCGCCCGCGACCCGCTCTCGTGGGCGAGGGCGCCCGAACACGATGTCGTCTGGCGGGAGCTAGCCGCACGAGATCTGTGCTGGGAAGTGGCGCCGATCACATGCGAGCAACTCGAAGCCGTGGCAGAGGTCGCAGCTCGCGCTCCTGATCTGCGAATCGTCGTCGACCACCTTGCCCGTCCTCCAGCGCCCGAAGGAGGCTTCGAGCCCTGGGCGACCCTCGTCGCCAAGCTGGCCCTCCGACCAAATGTGGCCATGAAGCTCTCTGTCGGGCTCGACCTGCTCCAATCCTGCCAGTGTTTCCAGCCAGAGGCGCTGAAGCGCTACATCGCTCACGCGCTTGATCATTTCTCGGAGCACCGCCTCTTCCTCGCGAGCAACTGGCCAGTCATCATGATGCGAGCAAGCTATGCCACCGTCTGGGGTGGCCTCTCGGACGTGCTCAAGGACTTGCTTGGCGATAATGCGACCGCTTCCCCTGTCTTTGGCGCCGCGGCCATCGCCTGGTTCCGCCTTTGCGAGCAGCACTGAGGAGGTACTTGCGACGGGTGTACGGTTACCACCGTCGCCGGACGGGCATTGGATAAGCCCCCTCCAGCAATTGGCGGTCACTCCCTCCTCACGCGTTTGCGGATCTCCTCGGCTGTAAGCCGATAAGGGTGGGGTTCAACGTTGAAATTACTCCTGGTGCTTTCGTTTTGTGGAATCCCCAATACCTCAAACAGGGCAGAGCGAGCAACCTTATCGTTCTCGGATTCCTGGATCGCGTATTTCAGGACCTCCTCAATTAATTCATTTGGGACGATGATCGCGCCATCGCCGTCGGCCACTACGAGGTCGTCGCGACGCACAACGGCACCGCCGATCTCGACGGGCATACTGTGGCCTCCCCATTCGACGCGGCCCTGGTACATGGGCTGCACGATCCAGCGGGACCAGATCGGGATAGCCCTTTGTTCCAAGGTTTCGTCGGAGTCACGTGTGCCCCCATTGGTGAGCACGCCACGTGCACCGAGGGCGGCCCACATCATGGAGTCCATCGACCCCACAGCGGGGGTGGGGGTGCTGCAAGTATCGACCACTAGGAAAGTGGTGTCATCAATCTGGTTGGCCAAATCATTGCTGAAGACCTTCCCGTACCAATACTCATAGGCCCACTTTGTGTAGTCCGCAGGTGACATTGTCGGCACCTGTTGTTGGGTGGGGATATGCCGGCAGGTCACCGCGAAGCCCGCGGCTTTGGTGCGCCACAGCGGCCGGATGTCGGGAGAAACGGTCCCGAAATGGTGCCGACCCACCCAGTCCATCCCGTCTCGGATGTCCGTGACCCGCAGGCGTGACACGGTTTCGAGGATCTCTTTCTTTTTGCCACTGGTAAGCGTCATCCTAAGCTGCATTCCTTTCTTGGTATACGTCGTTTCCGCATGGAGCAACATCGACCGGATTTGGTGGCCATCGTTATCCCCGATGGGCATAACGACACAATTGCAACATAGCACACATAGAGTTCACGGCGGATCCTGGCTGAGCACTGCCCGGAACAGCGGGACCGGGTAGTGTCTGCACCTAGCACTGGGACGCCGTCTCTACACACTTCCGCCATAGTTGCAACCGCTTACCTCGTTCGGAGACGAATCGCTCGATAGCCATAAGGATGCTCTCGGGGTCCAAATGGGCCTCAGCCATCACTTCTTCGACGGTCCCGCCCGTTCGCCAGTTGTCGTCGAAGTCCGCCGACAGCGAGTACTCCCTCACGAGCGGGCCACCAGCCCAGTCATGCATCAGCCTGAACGCACCGCTCGTTATTACCATCGAGTCGACATAGTCAGCTGTCGACACCACCGACTCGCGATAAGAAGTTTCCTGGACCCTAAACAACTGTGGGCTGATCGCGGCGACTACTTTCACATTCAACCCGTGGGTCGACAGCTCGGGGAGGACCTTCAACAAGTTGCACATCGGCATGGTGCCGCGCACAAAGACCGTGCCGGCCCTCCTCTTTCCCTTCTCAAAAGGTCGCACCACGTACGCGCCGCGCGCGGCGGCGAAGTGCGACGGCAGCCCAAGCGCCTCTCGGTCAGGGATCTCGATCGTCGGACGCGTCAGGTGCAACGCCACCACCGGCACGTCGAGGGCCAGGGCGGTCCCGAGCACCACGGGAACCTCGTTGTACTCCCAGGGGTGCAGGTCGATCACATGGCCCTCTGGGAAGAGTTGGGTCACCCCCGGAGCAAAGACGCCGAAGTGCGTGCGGGAGTCCTCTGCGGTCTCGGGACCAGAGTGGCCAGCTACCCATAGGACCTTCCCGACCTTCAACTCACAGTCCTGGGCCATCTGGCTAAATAGCCGCACCGGGCCGTACTTCAAATACGAGAACGCACCGTAGGTGGAGAAGGCTCCCCAAAACCCGTCAAACGAACTGTAGGGGTCCTGGTCCAAGTTGACAGATGCCAGGCCCGCCATGATGCCCGCATTGGTAAACTCGGTTATCTCGGTCGGCAGGAGTGCTCCGGTTGGGTTGGATCCCTTCTCGTACCAACCCCATCCGCTCATCTCGCCGAAATCTTCTCCAAACCCCGCGATGTTAGTTGACACTGCAAGGTCAGCCGAGCACGCAATGAAAACCGGTCGCCCGTAGTCCCGCTTAGCCAAAGAATTGACGTAGGCACCCCAAGAGGCAAGGGCCGCACGGTTGGGGGCCTTATCGCCCGGGCGCTTCCACATCTCCGGTGGGTAGTGCCAGAAGTCGTAGAGCCTCTTGTCGCTGAAGACGTTGCCCGCCTTCGCCCCGAGGTGGATTCCCTCGATACGCTCAGGCACAGTGTCCGCGAGCGCGATCAGCCGGTCGGAGAGCCAGTCAACTAGCTCCCGGTCTCGCCGCAAGACCTCCATGACCACACCCAGGTTCGCTTCAGCCTGGGCCCGGCTCGCCTCTCGGCTTTCCGGCAAAGGCTGGCCAACTCCCACGTACTTGACGCCGTAGCGTTCCATGAACTCGTCGCGCGCGGCCCAAAATTGCTCGCTGTTCGCCGGCCAAGGCACACCGTGACTGGCCGCGTCGTACTTGCCGTACCCCCGGCCCTTCCGGGTCTTGAACCACGCCACGCTCGGCACCTTGTCCGGGTTGTCCCCACAGGCTGCTTCCAGCACAGTCCGAGCCACCTGGCACCACTCCATGCCCTCCTCGGTACCAACGGTCCGCCAACCATACGGTTTGAACCAGTCTTCAGGGGACCCCTTCACCATGCTCGACGCCGGTCTAGGGTCGATGCCGAAGTCGTTCCAGTCGACAAGGAACACCAGGTTGGAGAGCCCGAGCCCCCACGCCGTGAGCTTGGCCTCATGGGCACCGCCAGGCGTGAGCCCTCCCTCACCCTCGACGACGAACACCTTCACATCAGAAGCGCCGGCCAACTTGAGGGCCAGCGCCTCACCTGTGGCTGGTCCGAGCCCATGACCTGACGGTCCCGTGTTGTACTTAAAGAAGAGGCTCTTCCCAGCCATCTCGGCGTGGCCCGGTAGGCCGCCGCGGCGCCGGAGCCCTGTCAGCGCCTCCCAGGTGAGGGCAAACTTCCCCTCGTCGGGGAACCCATAGCGATCCTGGCCCGTACGCTCGAAGCGTGCCCGAAGGCCCTCGTTGAGCACGGCCAAGGTTGCGTACACGACCGGCGCTGTATGCCCCGCCGACAGGACGAAGCGGTCCGAAAAGCGCAGCCAGGGCCGACGGATGTCCCATTTCATCGCACCCGAAAGGCTGAGAGCGAGCAACATGTGGACCTTCGAGCGCGACCCGCCCGGGTGGCCACTCTGGCGGTAATTGAGCGACAAGTCGATGCACTCGTCAACCAGGTCCTTCAGTACCTCATAACGCCCGAAGTCCGCCTCGGCGAGGGAATAGAGCCGCTTCGTCTCTTCCTGCGCTGCTCGCGCCGGGCGAGCGCGGAGCTCGGCATTCGAAAACATCGTCACTGCGCCTGCGCGAGGAGATCAATGAGGTCTTCAGCCCCAGCGGGACGCGGGTTGGCGAGCACGTTATCGCTCTTCATTGCCATCGCGACCACACGACGATAGTCCTGCTTGTCGACGCCAAAGTCTCGCAAGCGCGCGTTCAAGCCAAGATCCTTGCAGAGTGCCTTCACGGCCTCTGCCATCGAAACTTCGGCTTTGCCCATTGCTTCGCTCATTCTCCGGTACCGGAGTGGGTCGACCACCTCGTTGTACCCACACATCGCGCCAAGCAACATCGCGACCCCCACGCCATGGGGCACGTGGTGGGTTGCCCCGAGGGGCACGGCGAGGGCGTGTGCCAAGCCAAGCCTGGTCGTATTGGCCGCCAGTTCCGCAATGCAGCTCGCCGCCAGCATGCCAGCACGCGCTACCAGGTCGTCTGGATGCTCAGTCGCCGCCCTTAGGTACTCGCCGACGAGGCTTATCGCGTGAAGGGCCAACCCTTCGGAGATCGGGTTGTTCCAAACGCTGCCATAGGACTCCACTGCATGCGCTAGTGCGTCCATCCCCGTGCTCGCGGTCAGATGGGCGGGCAACCCCGTGGTGAGGGACGGGTCAAGCAAGGCAAAGCGCGGCATGATGCGCAGGGACGCTATCGAGACCTTGGTGCCTGCCGACTCGTCGTTCAATACCGCGAAACGTGTTACCTCGCTCCCAGTACCCGCGGTGGTCGGTATTGCCACCATTGGGAGCGGGTCACAAGGGACCTTATCCTGGCCTACTAGGTCTCTCGCCGCGAGGCCGCTCGCAGCGCCGGCCGAGGCCGCCTTAGCGGCGTCCATCGGGCTGCCACCACCAAGCCCGACGACGCCGTCGTGCCCCCCATTGCGCAGGATCCCGGCGATTTCGTCCACTACTCCAGTAGTCGGGTCAGGCTGGACCCCGCCGAACACCCCGTACCTGATCCCGGCGGACGACAACACAGACGCGACCCGAAGCATAACAGAACTCGCTGCAAGGGCACGGTCCGTGACCACCAGCGGGTGTTCCACGCCAATCTCGGCCAGCAGAGACGGGAGCTGGCCAACCGCATCAGAACCATAGACGATCGCGGTAGGTAGCACATACCGAGCAGGGCGCAGCGCATCCCGTGGACGGGCCTCCCGCGTCTCGACGCTCCCGCTTTCGCCCGCGGCCACGACAGGCTTCCCCCCAAGCCGAACGACCCCGTCGTCTTGATCATTAGCCGTCATCTCATGTTCCTCCACACGAGCCACCTGGCGAACCGCAATTTGCCATCGCGCTACATACCGACCAGAGAACGGCCGGCGGTCGCGAGGTCATCAAAGCCGTACTCAGCGCAACACTCCGCAAAAGCCATGAGTTCGGCCGAACTTACGGGCACGCCATCGCGCGCCCTCTCCGAAGCGCGGGCGGCCTCAAGTTGGCCTGGGTACTGTACTGGCCCCCTGCCTTCGGCCGGAGCGAGAGCACCAAGCCTGTCAATCAATCCATCCCAGCGGCGTTCCCCACGGTCACGGTCCTGGACCGACCATGGGTCGACCACCAAGAACAACTGCCCGATGTTTTGCGGCTTGTCAAAGTCCTCGTACATGGACGCAAGCTCATCGTCGAAATCTGCACACCCTAGTACCCCGCATAACATCCCAATAGCGAGGGCCAGCCCACTGCCCTTGGGGCCAGCAAAAGGCAACACGCTACCAGCAAGGGCCGCGACGGCGTCCGTAGTCGGCCTACCCTCCGAGTCGATCGCCAGACCGAGCGGGATCGGCTCGCCGACCTGTGCCGCCTGGGAAATCTTGCCACGCGCGACCACGCTCGTCGCAATGTCCAACACAAAGGGCTCGTGACGCGCCAGCGGAATGGCAATGGCCAGCGGATTGGTGCCCACAAAGCGCTCCAAGGCGCCGTACGGCGCCATGGTCTTCGGAGCATTGGACATGACCATGCCAACGAGTCCCCTCGACGCCGCGCGCCGCGCATAGTAGCCCGCTGGGCCAAAATGCGTACTCCCGCCAAGTGCGACCAAACCAACGCCGTACTCCCTGGCCAGAGCCGCCGCCTTGTCCAAGGCCTTCACGGCCACCGCCGGACCGAGCCCCTTGCCCGCGTCCATGTGGCAGACCGCGCCGAAGGAGGCAACGACTGACATCTCTTCCGACCCCCCTGCAAGACCCTGCCGCACTCTCTTCGCATAGATGGGGACGCGCTGAAAACCATGTGAGGAGATACCGCGCAGGTTCGCATCGATGAGCACATCGGCGACCACCGAAGCGTCTTCCCTGGACAGTCCGAGGCGCCCGAAACAGGTCTCCGTAAGGCCCACCAGCACGCCCACCGGGACACACACCTCCCGTCCGGCGATCATCGCCAACCGAATATCTCAAGCGTCGTCGCACCGGCGTCCAAGCGAGCCATCGTCTCCTCCTCATCGGCCGCCCGTCGACGAGCAGCCTCGATCACATCTCCCACGCGTTCAGCTTCGACGATGGCCACGCCATCCACGTCGGCGATTAGGAGGTCACCTGCCCGGACCGTGCAACCGCCGAACACCATGGACTCCGGGCCCTCTCCTGGTGGAGCAACCTTTGTCGCGGCCAAGATGCAAAGGCCACGATGGAAGGCCGGGAAACCCCGGGCCAATATGGCCCGTGAGTCCCGTATCGTCCCGTTGATAACGAGACCTGCTATCCCGCGCGCCTGCGCTGCGACAGTCGTGATCTCGCCCCAATGACCGGCTGTCGCACACTCGTCCACATCAACCACCAGGATGTCACCCCTCGAGGCAGTAGCTATTGCTCGGTGGATCGCCAAGTTATCCCCTGGTGGGCTCACGACCAACCTTGCGGGCCCAACGACAGCGAGCGAGGGGTCGACGGCAACAAACCCCGTCAAGGCCCTACCGCGCCCCGCTGCTTCGTAGACGGTGGCCGACCCGAGCGAGCGAAGCTCCTCCAGCACCAAGTTGTCCACTTTGTCCATCAGCATGCTCCTATGGCTACACCATCTTCGCCGACCACGCCCGCACCTTCTGCCCAGCGCTGCTGGGCACCCTCAGGCACCCGCTGGCCCGGAGCCCTGGGATGCGGACCTGGGACCAAATGGACCATCTGCTCCTCCGTGAAAAACTGCACTGCCGCCTCCCCCTGCTCCATGGGCCCGTAGCCTGACGCCTTCCACCCACCGAAGGGGAAATTCGGCTCTGAGCTGCCAGTTTCCTGGTTCACTTTCACAACGCCCGCCCGCATATCCTGCACGAATCGGAGCGCCCGGGAAATACTTGCGGTGACGATCGACGCGCTCAGCCCATAGCGGAGCCCGTTGGCAATCTCAATGGCCTCATCATCGTCATCGTAGGCCGCCACGGGTAAGACAGGCCCGAAGATCTCCTCTGTAAAGACCGCCATCGATGCCGACGCATTGGAAACAAGCACGGGTCCCAAGTACCAGCCCGCCGTCCCAGGCAGCCGTGCCTCCGCTACCCTCGTCAACCCCGCTGCTTCGCTCGTCGCCACCAAATCGCTTACGTGCTGAAGCTGGAAGCGCGACACCAAGGGCGTTACGTCGCTCTCTCGGTCCGCCCCCGGGCCCACTCGCAGTCGCTCGACGCGGCTTCCGACTTCGGCAAGAAAGCGGTCGACCGCTCCGGCCTGCACAAGTACGAGGCCGGTGGCCGTACAGCGTTGCCCGGAACCCTTCACAACGCCGTCAAGTGCCACGTCCGCCGCAAAACACATATCAGCGTCATCCGCCACTATCAGCGGGTTCTTCCCACCCATCTCAACTTGGACACGGATCGGCTCCTCGCGCTCGAACGCAGCGCGCTGGACCTGCCTACCCACCGCTGTCGAGCCAGTGAAACTGACCGCTTTCAGACGACGGTGCTTCACTAAAGCATCCCCGGCAGACCGCCCGTCCCCAGTAACGACATTGACCACTCCAGCAGGCACGTCGGCCTCCGCCACGACCAGTTGAGCAAAAAGTAGCGCCGTCTCGGGTGACTCCGAAGCAGGCTTCCAAACCACGGTGTTGCCGTACGCCAGCGCAGGTGCCATCTTCCGCATCGCAACCAGTAGCGGGAAGTTCCAAGGAGTGACGAGCCCTACGGGCCCAAGCGGTCTATGCCGGTACAGGTTGATCGCTCCTTGCTCGCTGCCTGGAACCACACTGCCTTCATTGGCCAAGATGGCACCGGCAAAGTACCGCAACAGGCCGACCGCGTACGTTGTCTCCCCGAACGCCTCCGAAAGCCGCTTGCCCTCCTCATGCGTAATGCATTCCGCAAGCTCCTTTGCGTGCAACTCAGTGCTTGACGCCATACGATGAAGCACCGCCGCCCTGGCCGACGGTGCCAAAGCACCCCACGCCTCGGCAGCATTGACCGCAGCATCGACGGCAGCGTCTACGTCGTCGGCGTCCGACTCGGCGTACGGCCCGAGGTCGCAGTGGTCTAGCGGACAGCGTCTAGTAGAGGCACCCCCCGAGCCAGGGAGCTCCCACTTCCCATCGATGAAGTTACGCCCCGCAGCGACCCTCAGCCTAACGGGCATGGAATACCTCCTGATTCCAACTAGACACAACGACAAGCCGTCCCTATCGCGGGGCAACGACTAGTGCACACCGCCTGAGACTGGCTCCTTGGACCTTCCGTCCGGGCTCGGCACCTTGGGGTCGAACAACTCTGCCCTGACCGCGGTGATACGAGACATTGCGCTAACGCGACTGCCGCCCACAGGTCCTCCGTCATCGGACCACCCGTCTCGCATCATCCTCAGCAACAGGTCGAACGCGACCCTCCCAAGTTCTTCCGTCGGCTGCCGAACAGACCACACCTCAGGCAATACGGCATCGAAGACACGTCCTTGGAACACAACCGCTGGCACATCGTTAGTCGTAAGACCGACTTCGTTCATCGCGGCAAGAAGCCCGGTCATCATCGAGCTATTGAACACCAGTAACGCTTGAGGTCTCGAGGCCGACCTAAGCAACCGTTTCCCTGCATTGTAGCCGTCCTCAACCTTCCCTATGCCGTGAAAGATGAGGTTCGCATCCGGGGCTACCTCCCTCTCCTGAAGGGCATGTGCGTAGCCAGAGAGCCTCTCGGCCGTGCTGCTCACAGCGTGCGGGCCAGCTACTACACCGATGCGGTCGTACCCTTTGTCCAGCAGTATTTTAGTGGCATCATAACCCGCCCGCCTGTAATCGACTGTCACCAGCGGCATCCCTGCCCCACGAATGTCACGGTTCACAAGCACCGTAGGTATCCGAGCCTCAACCAACCTGGCAAAACACGACTTATTTACACTCCCACCACAGGGAGCAATAACGAGCCCGTCAATACGACGTTCGATCAACGTTTCCACGCAAAGGCGCTCCGCTGCCGGGTCCTCATCGGAGTTAGCGATCATAGTCACATACCCGTGACGTAGAGCGTCCATTTGCACGGCCCGTGCCACCTCGGCAAAAAATGGGTTCTCGATGTCAGTCACAATGTGGCCGATCGTCCGCGTCGTCCCCACCCTCAGGCTCCGCGCTAAGACATTAGAGACGTACCCCGTTCGCGCTATAGCGTCGTCTACCCGCCCTCTTACCTCGTCAGAGACAAATCGCGTCCCGTTTATAACGTGCGACACCGTCGCGGCCGAGACGCCTGCCAGCGCCGCCACCTCACGCATCGTTACCGTCCGGTTGCTACCCATATGGAACTTCCATCCCACGGTCCCCCAGGCGACGGGACCCAAGCTAACGTCTCTCCGCACGAACCTTCGTGCGCTTCCCTCAGGCCGAGTGAAGCACACGTCGGAAAACGTTTGGCCACGCCACCGCGAGACTCGTCCACGACCCTCACGATAGTACCGCGAGCGCTCCCGCTCCAAGGGACCGCTGCCTGTGCATTCCTCCCACAACCGACGCCGCGCGTGACAGTCCTCAGCCCAGTACCCACGGGGCGCGGCATGCCGCGTCACGCCACAGTCCAATCTGGGCTTCGACCAAGCCCCGCATACAGCCGCCGACGCGCCTCCTTATCCTTCCTCGCATGCCGCCAGGCCTGCTCTGCCACCACCTCCGCCTCGCCTCCTGGCACAACCACCACGCCGTCACCGTCCGCCACCACCACATCGCCAGGCCTAACCGTGACACCACCACAGTTGACGGTTACGCGGGTCCCGTCGAGCTCTATGCGCCCAGGCCGGATGCTGCGGCCATTTTCCCGGCAGTAGACCGGTACACCCTCAAGGCCCAGCTCATCGCTGTCGCGTGCACCACCGTTGGTCACGCACCCGACCGCCCCCGCGGCGACCCACGACAAGGCGTTGTTCGAGCCGATGAAACCTACGCTCCCAAGCTCACAGCCGTCGATCACGACAACGTCGCCCTGGCAAATCTCCCCGGTCAATGGCCCCTTCGCGAGTTCCCCGTACCACCAGGACATCCACTCGTAGAAGTCATCGGGAGACTGATCGGGGACCTTCCGCTGGGTAGGGAGAAACCG
Source organism: Acidimicrobiaceae bacterium (assembly GCA_027334785.1). GTDB lineage: Bacteria > Actinomycetota > Acidimicrobiia > Acidimicrobiales > Palsa-688 > JAJZYO01. Next base: position 8,562 of record DAHWQF010000004.1, on the reverse strand, counting down.
CACGGTGTACGCGCGTCCGCAGATCCGATGCCGAAAGCTAACGCGGTCCTGCCAGAGCGGCCGGATGTCGCTCGCCATCAGACCCGTCTCACGCATCCCGAGCGCGTCCATGCCATCGCACACATCCGTCACTCGAAGCCCGGAATAACTCTCCAACACCTCGTTACTCACGCCGGTCTTCGAAGCCCCTTCCATTGCCATACCCTTCAAACCCTCCCCTCATCAGAGTTGACAGCCGCTCCTCCGCTAAACATTGGCGTAATACCGCTCAGCGGCCTCGAAGTCCACCGTACTGTCGATGGGCAAGCCAAGCTTCTCGTAGTGCCTGCGCCGAGCATGCATGTCCGCCAGAAGGATCGCCCGCGCATGCTCCGCCACCTCTTCCGCGACCTCTTGCGGCACAACCACTGCCCCGTCGTCATCGCACCCAACAATGTCACCCGGTCGCACCTGCGCACCGCCACAGGCGACCGTTCCCTGCACTTCCGCCACCATTACCCTCCCTGGGATAATGGTCCGCCCACGAACTCTAGCGCATACTGGCGTCTTTTGGCGTGCCACCTCGGCCGTGTCCCGGCAGTAACCGTCCGTCACGATCCCGATCGCGCCATTCTCCATCTGCCCCATCGAGTTTTCCGAACCCCAGTAGCCACACTCCTTGCTTCCCCCCGAATCCGTGACGACCACATGCCCCGCCACGGCCTCTACGGGGAGCGCCCTGCGTCCGACCTCGTCAAACCACGCGCCATGGGCACGCACGATCTCCTCTGTTGAGCCAAGCTTCCACATGGGCCGGTTGCTCGGCACCAAGCGCATCGTCGCCGCCGGCCCCCAGAACTTCATGCCCAGCCAAAGCGGCCTGACCTCCGTCGAGACCAGTCCTATGTCGAAGTACCCTATTCCGTCCAAGGCGTCGCAAACATCGACCACCCGCAACAGCTTGTAAAGGCTGGCCAAGTCCTCCCGTCGTGCCAGTTCGCCCCCATGCTGTCCGTCTCGCACCGCGCCCTCTTCCAACTTCGTCATCATCTCACCTTTCTTTCCATAACCTGTCTCGTCTGGTCCTCACATCTATCTCGTGCTGCCACCGAACACTACGTCCACCGACGACCTCAAGCAGACACCTCCGGCCACTGCCCTCGCCTATGCACCGGGCACTGTCGAGCAGTGACCATTTCGAACACCGTCCTCCCCGAAAAGGCGCCACGAGCGCCGAGGCGCGGGCCCACACCCACAGGGCCCGCGCCCCCGCATTCTCACCTCTACGAAGCCAGGTCCACTTTCGCCTGCTGCATAAATGACTTCGTACCAGCTGCCACCGACTCCTCCCCAGAGAAAATCTTCTCCGACACCTGCAAGAAGAGGTCGGTAAACACCTGTGTATAGCCCGACGGGTAGAGCACAAGAGGCACGTGCTGGCCGGATATGTACTTGTAGGTGTTCAGCTCAAGTTTCACAGAAGGCGAAGTTGCCTTCGAGTTGATCTGATTATCCAATAGCGCCGTATCCGTGACCGCACCATTGTTTGAGGCAAACGCCTTTGCCGCAGCGGCATTGTTTGTAAAGAAGTTGATAAACGACGCGGCGGCCGGTACGTTATTGCAACTTGCAGGGATCGACAACCCTGAGGTAATTATAGCCTCGCCCAAGCCATGAGGGCCGTACGGGTAGAGCATCATGCCCATCTTCCCCACCTTTGACGTCGCAGCAGCCGACACCACGTCCGAGTACTGGTTTCCCGGCTCCGCTTCGACCGCGACCCTGCCCTTCACAATGTAGCTCTCCTCGCTAGAGGTTGGCTCTGAGGCGTACATTGCCTCAGGTGCAGCGACCCCCTCCTTCACATAGTTCTCCCAAATACCCCAGAAGTTTTGTAGAAGGGACGCTGGAAAGCCCAGCTGTCCGGCCTTGTTGAAAAGGGAGTACCCATAGGTCTGAGCATAGATCAGGAACGCGTCCGAGTCCGTGCCGGTCAGATTAGTAGCGTACACACCCTTCGGCAACTTAGCCTGAAGCTTTTTCAGCCAGGCACCAAACTGTGCATAGTTCCAGCCACGCTGGGGCTGCGGCAGGCCAGCCTTAGCAACCATCGACTGGTTGTAGACCAGCGCGTCATATGCGGCCCCGTACGGGATCATCTCCAACTTGCCGTTGACCATGCCCGTGTCCAAAATAGCCTTGGGCATACCGGATACGTTTATGTCACCGCTCTTCACGAGGCTATTGAGGTCCATAAGTACCTTGCCGGATGTGTAGGTCTCGAGCTCCCTCGACTGAGTCTGCGTAACGCATGGCAGCGTGTGCGCCGCCGCCTCAACGGTCACTTTCTCCCAGTAGTTCGTCCAGGCGAGCTCTTCGCCTTGCACTTTGACTGCCGGGTGCGCCTTCTCGTACAAGTTGATCACCGCATCGGTGAGCTGGTTCCTGATCGGGTCTCCCCACCAGAAGTACGTGATGTTGCCGCTCGGAGCCGTCGTGCCAGCAGACGCTGCAGGGGTCATCCCGAGCGGTACGGCCAAGAGGGCAGTAGCCGTGGCCACAACCATCTTAGTCCAACCTCCCCGTCTCGCGATTCCCCTGCCTTTTTGTTTTACGGCCATAGATCCTCCCATATCCTTTCTTTTCATTCGTTATTTCCCTTCTTCCGCATAACGCTTCTTTCACCCGTCACATCGCTAACTTGCGTTCCCTCCCTATGCATCCCCTCTCTTCTCGAGTGCTCACCCCGCTGGCCAACGCGCTCCTCTTACTTCAAGCCGGTCGTTGCAATACCTTGCACGAGGAACCGCTGACCAGCCAAAAAGAACCCAGCCACTGGGACAAGTGACAAGAACGACATCGCATATAGACCACCGTACGACGACTGGCCGGTGTTGTCGATAAACTCGCTAAGGCCCAGCGGGACCGTATAGAGGTGCGGGTTGCTCAGGTAAAGGAGTGGCCCAAGGAGGTCGTTCCAGCTGTTGATGAACATAAACATGGCCACAGTGGCCAACGCCGGCAAAGACAAGGGCACGACCACCCTCAAGAGGAAGGTCACATGGCCACAACCGTCTATGCGAGCTGCATCGTCGAGCTCCCTCGGCAGGGTCCGGATGAACTGAACTTCCAGGAATATGAAAAACGCATCTATGCCTAGGTAGTGGGGCAGTACCAATGGGATGTATGTGCCGACGACGCCTAAGTGGTAAAAGAGTATGAACTGCGGAACGATTAGGACTTGGCCAGGTATGAGCAGGGCACCAATGAGCACTGCAAACAGCGGGCCCTTTAGGGGGAACCGCAGCCTGGCAAAGGCGTATGCTGCCATTGTGCAAGACAACAGGGCACCGATCACCTCCAAGACGGCAACCAGTAGCGAGTTCAGAAACAGGCGTGAAAAGTCAAGGCTTCCAGTGAGGCCGGACCCATAGTTCGCAAGGCTTAGATGGTTGAAGTTGAAACCCACCCCCATCAAAGCAGCTGACTCGCCCGTATGGAGGGACGCCACGAACAACCATGCGATGGGATAGAGGATGACCACCAGAAGGCAGATCACAACAATGTGGCGCAGGAGGGCCTGAAACGCACGTAGCCTTACAGGCTTCAACCGGAACAGGAAGAACAGGCGCGGAGCGCTGACCGGTGACGTGTAGCTCATCTCTCATCCCCGTAATGCACCCAGAAACGAGCGGTGGCAAAGCAGATGACAGTGAAGAGACCTAAGGCTAAGAGCATCAGCCAGGCCATAGCGCTGGCATAGCCCATCTTGAAGTTCGCGAAGCCCTCTTCGTATATGTAGACCGTGTAGAAGAGGAGCGAGCCCGCCGGCCCACCAGTGGCCCCACCGATTATGTAGGCGCTCGTAAAGGTCTGCGATGCCATTACCGTGCCGAGTATGAGGTTGAAGAACAACGCCGGGGTAATGAGCGGCAATGTGACCCGGCGGAACCGCTGCCAGCGCCCTGCACCGTCGATCGCAGCCGACTCGTAGTACTCGCGCGGGACGTTGCGGAGCGCGGCAAGGAAAATTATCATAGTCGCGCCAAAGGCCCAGACATTTAGCACCACGATCGTATAAAGAGCCGTCCCAGGGTTGCCGATCAGGCTGCCCGTCTGCACGCCGAAAAAGCTCATTACGTCCGACACGAGCCCGGGTTGGCTGAAGACCGTGATCCACAAGATAGCTATAGCGGCGCTGCTACCAAGTAGCGAAGGTAAGTAAAACAGCGTCCGGTAAATCGATAGGCCCCTGATGCCGGTGTTCAGCAACAGCGCCAGGCCCAGGGAACATACAAGCACAAGAGGCACCGAGATGACTGTGAACTTGACAGTCACCCCGACCGATTGCATGAACTGAGGATCCTGGAACAGGAGCCGGAAGTTTTCGAGCCCGACCCATTTGGGAGCTGTCAAAAGGTTGTAACTCGTGAACGCCGTATACAGGGAGTACAGCATCGGGCCAAGCGTGATCCCGAGGATCCCTATTAGCCAGGGCGCGAGGAACCAGTACGCGACCAACTGGCGATCCGGCCGTCCCAGGCCCCGACGAGGCCGACGTCGCGGCCCCAAGGCCCCGAGGGCCGGGCCGGGGCCTACAGTCGTCGCGCCCGGACGCGTCACAGTTGGGGTGGCCATGGAGCCCCCGACAGGTTTGCTAGCGCGACCACTAGTGCATTGGTGCTAGCCCCGCCCAGTCCGTGAGCGCTTGCAGCAACATACAGCTGCTCGGCAAGGGCTAGGCCCGGCAACGCAATCTTCAACCTTCGCGCCTCGTGTAGTGCGATCCCGAGATCCTTGACAAAATGGTCGACCCTGAACCCAGGGTCGAAGTCGCCTCTGAGCATCTTCGGCCCATTGTTGCTTAGCAACCACGATGCGGCTGCTCCTGTGCTGATCGTGCTCATTACAAGCTCCAGGTCAAGTCCAGCACGCTGCGCGTAAAAGAGGGCTTCGCAAACCGCCACCATCCCTGACGCGATCGCGATCTGGTTGACCATCTTTGTGTGCTGCCCAGCGCCCGGACCGCCCTGCAAGCTCACTACGTTCCCCATTATGCGTAGGATGGGGAGCGCCCGCTCAAAGGCGTCTCTCGTGCCCCCAACCATAATTGCAAGCGACGCCGCCCTTGCGCCCGTATCGCCGCCCGTGACGGGTGCGTCGAGGGCCAGCAGACCTCTCGCGTTTGCGGCTTCAAAGATTTCGACGGCCAGAGAGGGCTCGCTCGTCGTCATGTCGACTAGGACGGTCCCTTCCGAGGCCGCGTCGAGAACCGCCCCACTTCCCAGGTACACATCGCGTACATCGTCTGGAGTTCCCAACATAGTTATGACTACAGATGACTTGAGCGCAAGCTCCTCGGGCGAGGAGCACCATAATGCGCCCTTGTCGAGGAGCGTGGAGGCTTTTGAACGCGTGCGATTGGTCACACGTACCTCTAAACCGGCGTCGACAAGATGGGAGCACATGGCAGCTCCCATCACTCCAGTCCCGACCCAACCTACGCAAATGTCATCTGCCGTTGTCATCACCCACCGCAACATTTGACCTAGATTCCAGAGCGCGCAGCTTCCGCACTCTGCGACTAAAGTCCTCCGAAGCCTCCCAGTGCGCCTTGAGGAAAGTCGTGATAATTTCTAGCATCAGGGCAGGCCCAACAATTTGTGCCCCGAGGCAAAGCATATTCGCGTCGTCGTGCTCGACGGACTGATGAGATGAATACGTATCGTGGGCAAGCGCAGCCCTGATCCCGTCGACCTTGTTGGCGGCCATCGCCGCGCCGATCCCAGTACCACAGACAAGCACGCCGCGCTCGGCACGCCCGCTGAGGATTTCTTGGCATGCTGCCAGCGCTATGTCGGGGAAATCTACAGGTGCTGGGCTAGTGGCCCCGACGTCGATCAGGTCGTAGCCCAAGGCCCGCAACTGCTCCCGGACCACTTCTTTGGATGCGTACCCAGCGTGGTCAGCACCAACGACAACAATCATCCGACATCCGCCCGATCAAGCGGGTGCCTCTGCTCACGACCTCCGCTCCTGCGGGACTTACCTAGAAGCACCCCCATCGTCGACGACTTCCCACTCTCCACTACAGGAGGCCGCAGTCCAGACGTCAGTGCTCTTCTTGAGCCAGCTATGCCCACTCTCGGCGCCCCCTTCACCACTCGATGTGCGTACAACCGATTACGTAATGGTTTTACCACCCATCGGGCGACCTGTCAATAGGAATCTGGTGACCCTGGTGCCGCAGGCACCGGAATAGGCACTCTCGGAGCTCAGCCCGGAAAGCCAGCAGCGACTAGACCGCCGGCCAGAGAGGGCCTCTCAGTCCCTGCCATGGGCCACGTCCTTGCACAGGGCTCATGCGGGAAGCCAATGCCGAGCTAGCTGCTAGCAAGTCAGTATGCGTGAGCAGTTCCGGTAGCACCTCGCCGGGCCTCCAAGTGTCCTGCTCCGCCCACGCTCGCCCTGTCCATGTCGGACATCCCCATCTTCTCCAGTTCAGCCTTGAGGGCAACGTAGCTCAGCCCCGACGGCGGGGTCCCCTGTCCTGCGCTGAGGGCCGCAGGAACTCCAGCCACTTGGCCCATGCGCATAGCGATCACTTGGTTCCAGATATGGGCGTCGAGCTTTTCGTCATCGATGACGGCTGGTTCTCAGGTCGCGACAATGACCGTGCGGGCCTCGGCGACTGGACCGTCGATACGAGAAAATTCCCTTCGGGGCTTAGGCCGGTAATAGACCGGGTCCACGAGTTCGGGATGGGATTTGGGATCTGGGTGGAGCCCGAGGTGGTCAATCCAGACAGCGAGCTGTACCGGGCGCACCCGGAATGGGTGTACCACTTTTCGAATCGCTCCGTGTCCCTTTGGCGGAACCAACTGGTCCTCAATCTCGCTCGCGATAGCAGCCGCGGCACCGAACCCGACCGATGGCCGGTACGTTGAGCTTGCCGCTCCGCAGACAGCACTCGTGGCCAGCGCCATAGATAGCCATAGAAAATCGTGTCTATCGACGTACCCCGGCGGAGGTACAGGGCGCCGATGCCCTTGGGCCCGTACATCTTGTGCGCGAAGAGCGACGCGACATAGGCAGCGCACACGTCGAGCGAGAGCGTCCCATCGAACTGGGCGGCGTCGGAGTGGAAGAGGGCGCCGGCCTTAGGGCAGACCTCATCGATTTCTGGAACTGGTGCGACTGTGCCGATCTCGTTATTCGCCGCCATCACCGAGACGAGAACGGTGTCGGGACGGATGAATTCTCCGAGTGCCGGTAGTCATGATTGTAGTAGTCAAAGAAGGCTTGGCAAAAACCCCGGCATCTTCGACCGAGCCAAAACACGCGGGAAAGCTCGGGCAGTACGTCAAGGTCTTGAACTGGCTCTCGCTGTATGGGTAAACAGGCAGACGTGGGGACGGCTCTAAGAGCGGCTGATGCCCAAGAACTCGTACAACTTTACGACAGGGTGGGAGGTCATTGCGCTGCCATTGTCCAAATTGTGCCGACGTCGGCACAATTTGGATCATGCCGACACTTATTTTATGCCGACATCTTCCGAGAAGCCCTTGCCGGGAAAGGTAGAGGGCGTGAAGGTGTCGGCATAACCCAGAGGTCCTCAGAGCCCTTCCAAGAAGGCGAGGAGGTTGTCGGGGGGACGGTAACGGCCGGGCTTCTTGCCGGCCGAGGGGAGCTTGGCGAGCGCACGTTCTTTTTGGCGCATGTCGGCGTGGACATATATGGAATAGGTCGTGGAGGCCTGCTCGTGACCGAGCACGAGGGCGACGATTGTGATGTCCACGCCCTGTTCGAGCAGGGACATAGCGAGGGTGTGCCTCAAGGTGTGGGCCGTGACCGTTTTTCTCCGCAGTGACGGGCAGGTCTTGGCTGCCCGCGTGACGCAGAGGGAGATACGGTGCTCGACGGCGTCACGGCTGAGCCGCCTCCCCGTGCTCGTGGGGAAGAGGGGGTCCCCTGGGGCCCCGCCTCGCTCGGCCTCCCACGCCCGCAGCACGGGCAAAGTGGCAGAGAGCAATGGTGTCCGTCGTTCTTTTCTCCCTTTGCCCACGCAGTGCACGTGGGCACCCCTCCCGAGCACGAGGTCGGCGTTGTCGAGGCCGACCAGCTCGGAGACCCGCAGGCCCGTCCGGACGGCAAGCAGGAACATCGCTTGGTCGCGCCGGCCCGTCCAGGTGCGGCCGTCGCAGGCAGCGAGGAGGGCGCCCAGTTCGTCCTCGGTCAGGTAGCTCACCAAGTTGCGCTGGTGTTTCTTCGGCTGGATGGCGAGCACCCGCTGGACCGAGGCGGCGTGCTCGGGGTGGCGGAGGGCAGCGTACGCGAAGAAGGAACGCACAGCTGCCAGGCGGTTGTTGCGGGTGCGGGGGCTGTTGTGGCGCACCTTTTCCAGGTCGTTCAAGAACGCAGCGACGAGGGGGGCGTCGAGGTCGGCCATGTCGAGCTCGGAGGGAGCCTTGTGGGTGCGCTCCTGGGCGAAGCGGAGCAGCAGCCGGAAGGTGTCCCGGTAGCCCGAGATGGTGTTCGGGCTGGCGTTCTTCTGGCCCATCAGCCGGTCGGCAAACCACGCCT
>DAHWQF010000049.1 GCA_027334785.1 Acidimicrobiaceae bacterium | reverse complement strand
TGAGGAACAGGCCCAGAACCTGCGGGCTGCTGTCGCTTCCAGGCTCGGGGCGCTCGGTCTCGAGCTTCATCCCGAAAAGACGAAGGTCGTCTACTGTAAGGACGGCCAGCGCCGAGGGGACTTCGAGCACACCAGCTTCGATTTCCTCGGCTATACCTTCAGGGCACGCCGGGCGAGTGGTCGACGAGGACGTTTTGTGAGCTTCCTGCCGGCCATGAGCCAGAAGGCGAGGAAAGCCAAGGGCCAGCAGATCAGGGCCTGGCACCTCAACCGTCGCACCGGGGCGAGCCTGTCCGACCTCGCCAGGGACATCAATGCCCAGGTCCGAGGCTGGATCAATTATTACGGGGCCTTCTACCGCTCCGAGTTGTACTCCCTCGCGAAGCGCATCAACGAGCATCTCGTTCGATGGGCGATGCAGAAGTTCAAGCGACTGCGGGGCAGGCCAACCAAAGCCTGGGCCTGGCTCGATGCTGTTCGCCAGCATCAGCCGTGCCGTTTCGCTCATTGGCACATGCTCCCACGCACCACCAGCCGGCCTGTGGGGGCCGGATGAGGCGAGAGCCTCACGTCCGGTCCTGCGAGAGCGGGAGGGGGAGGTTCCCTCCCGCCACTCACCAGTCCCGCTCGCTGGGATCTGTGCGGGGGCCGCCCGCGAGGGCGGTCCCTACCGCGACAGCTAAGGTATACCGTGGCGGGAGCTGTGCTTGTGAACCGGATAGAGGCTGCTCCGTTTCGTGGCCCAGGTGCCGAGGCGTCTTTCGAGGGATCTGAAGTAATGTTTGTACATTGTACATCCCGTTAGGTGTTCAGCGTCAAAGTGGCGGCCTCCTCCCATGAACGCCGCCTATCCGGAACCAGATGCCACTGGAGGGGCGCGCCCCACGAAGTCCTGGAGGACCACAGCGACGACACGCGCTTGCCAAAAGCGCGTGTCAAAGGTGGCCGTGTCGAGGCCGTCCCATGTCACGTGGCCGGCACCTGGGCGGTAGAAGCCTGCCAAGACTTCGGCGAGGGTGGCCTTCCCCGAGCCGTTTGTAACTGGCAAGGTCAAGGCGGGTTGCATGGCGGGCATGCGTCGAGGCCGTGCCATCCCGGCATTTTGGGAGCTGGCTTTATGTCTGCCCGGCAGCGCCGGAAATTACGTGTATCGGGTCTAGCCACTGCCCCTCATGTGCAACAGGGGCAACAGGGAACCTGACCTGAAGCCCCGGCCAAGATATGAAAGTCCTTGTCGCAGGAGATCGTGGGTATATAGGGGCTGTCCTAGTACCTTTCCTCCGTTCCGCTGGGCACGAAGTCGCCGGCCTCGACACGGGGCTGTACGAAGGCTGCGACCTCGGCCCTCCCCCCGAAGATGTGAGCGGTCGGGCGCCCCTTGACATGAGAGACGTCCAGCCTGGGTATCTGGCCGGCTTCGATGCTGTCGCCTGCCTGGCAGCGCTCTCGAACGACCCGCTTGGCCAGCTCAACCCTGCAGCCACCTACTCTGTCAACCTCGCTGGCACTCTTCGCCTGGCCGAAGCGGCCAAAGCGTCTGGTGTACCGCGGTTTGTGTTCGCCTCCTCGTGCAGCCTTTATGGAGCCGCGGGCTCAACCGCGGTGGCCGAGGACGCAGAGCTCTGCCCGGTCACTCCTTATGGTGAAACAAAGGTCCTCGCCGAGCGCGCCCTGTCTGAACTCGCCGACGATAGCTTCAGCCCCACTTACCTCCGCAATGCGACTGCTTATGGCTCCTCGCCGCGCCTTCGCCTCGACATAGTTGTCAACAACCTCACCGCCCTAGCCGTGAGCACCGGCGAAGTACTTCTCGAAAGTGACGGCTCGCCATGGCGGCCTTTGGTGCATGTAGAGGATATCTCCCGTACTGTCCTCACGGTTCTCGAAGCGCCTCGAGAACTCGTGCACGACCAGGCTTTCAACGTCGGCCGGACACAGGACAACCTGCAGGTGCGCGATATCGCCGAGATGGTCCATAATGCCGTCTCGGGCTCCCAGGTGTCCTTTGCCGAAGGCGCTGGGCCCGACCTGCGGAACTACCGCGTGGACTTCTCGAAGCTCACCGACACCTTTCCTGACCTTCACCTCTACTGGGGCGTGGAGCGGGGCATCGAGGAGCTAATCTCCGCCTATCTTTCGTACAATTTCACCTACGACGACTTCAAGTCCTCGCGCTTCGTCCGCCTACGCCGGATCCGTGAGCTTCTCTCGGCCGGCGCCATCGACGAAATGCTCCGCTGGCGGGTCGATCGTACCTTGCCCACCCTATTCCGTCCCAGGGCAACAGAAATTTAGGCCAACCTAAAATTCAGTCGGTATATCCAAAGGCGATGATGCCTGGGTGGTCGTCACACCCCCATGACTTCAGTGGCCTTTGCAGGGTCGGCCGTCTTCCCGACCTGCAGGCTTACGTCTCGTCAGTCCGGGGACAAGCCCTAGTGCTGCGTGGTGCGGGTATCAGTGCCCCTGGGAGGTCATCTTGATCCTCGAGGCCCAGACCTTTCGCACGACTTGAGTTTCCCGAGGAGCCAACAGTGAAGACATCCGTTTCAACCGAGGTCCGTTACAGTTGGCGGCGGCGGTGACAGTTACTGGGTCGTCGGGGCGGGGTAGCCAGTACAGGGTTGGGAGGTCCGGGCCGCGACTCAGCATCGGCCTCCCCGTGCACAACGGCGAACGCTACCTGGCGGAGTCGCTCGACTCGCTCCTATCTCAAACCTACGAGGACTTCGAGCTCATCATTTCGGACAACGGGTCTACGGACGGTACGGCTGACATTTGCCACGATTATGCGAGCCAAGACCGCCGCATCCGTTACTTCCGCCAAGAGCGCAACAAGGGCAGCTCCCCAAACCACAACTTCGTGATCATGAAGGCGACGGGCGAGCTCTTCAAGTCCGCCTCTCACGACGACCGTTATGCGCCCGGCCTCCTCGAGCGGTGCATCGAGGTCCTCGACCGGTCCCCTGATGTCGTACTGGCGCACTCCTGGTCAGCAGTGATCGACTCCACCGGAGCAGTGCGGCACCTGGTCGACTACCCGGTCGTGTCGGACGCCCCCCGGGCACCCGACCGGTTCCGCAGCATGTTGTTCGACGGGTGGGATGACGATGAGGGTGGTGTCGTGAGGCTGAGCGTGCTCCGCCGGACGGGGCTTCATCGTAGCTTCCACTTCGCCGACCGGGTCCTAACCACCGAGTTGGCCTTGTACGGCCTGTTTTATATCGTCCCCGACAGGCTGTACTTCCGACGCGAGCATGACGAACAGGTAGGGGGGATTCCGGACATACGTCGCCGATGCGCCAGCCTTGACCCGCGACGGGCGAACCGGCTGAAACATCCTATTGCCCGCCTTTACGCAGAGTACGTCTGGGGGTACGTCGACGCCATCCGCCGTGCGCCGCTGTCGGCCGCCGACCGCCGGGAGTGCTATCTGGCCCTCGCCCGCTGGGCAGCGGGACGCGCTGCCCCGGTCGCGCGCCGGAGCCTACTGCGAGAAGGCTTGAAGCGCCCCGAGGTGACCTAATGACCGTCGCCAACGCCAGGAACCGGGATGTGGTCCACAACGCGAGGTCGCCGGGGCCCACGCCTCAACCGAAGGCAGCGCGCCGCGAGCCCGGTAGCCCGATCAAGATCGGTCTATTTGGCAAATATGGAGCGGCCAACATCGGTAATGACGCCTCCATCGAGGCCATGGTCAACTACCTCTCTACTTATGAACCTGACGTGCTCATCGACGCCATGTGCACTGGCCCCGAAGCGATAAAGGCGAGGTTCAACATCGACGCGGTTGCCCTCCAGTGGAGCCATCTCGGCGAGCTACCCGGGTCCCGAGCGACGGCTGCGGCGCGCAAGTCCATCGGGCTGGTAATCGACGCTGTGCGCGTCGCGTCATGGGCCCGCCGTCACGATGCTGTCCTCATCCCCGGTACGGGGGTCCTCGAAGCGAGCCTGCCAATTGTTCCACGAAGTTTTCCCTACTACATGCTGTTCCTGTGCACAGCGGGGCGACTTTTTCGGACGAAGGTGGCCCTCGTCGACGTCGGAGCAGGAGCCGTAAGCCAGCGGGCGGTCAGGTGGGCCTACGACTGGGTCATCCGGCTGTCGACCTACCGCTCCTACCGCGACGAGGCTTCACGCGAGTCACTGCGCGAGCGCGGCCTTGATGTGGCCAGCGATCCTGTCTACCCCGACCTGGCGTTCGCACTGCCTGCACCCGCTATTGGGCCCGGGGACCCACAGACCGTAGGGGTGGGCGTGATGGACTATCGCGGCAACAACGACGAGCGCAGGCGCGGTGAACAGTTACGGGCGTCCTACCTGGCCGAGATGAAGCGCTTTGTCCGGTGGCTGGTGGACGGCGGGCGGAACGTCCACCTCTTCATCGGCGACGCCAACGGCTCCGACGACGAAGTCGTCCGCGAGATCCTGGTCGACGTCCGGGTCCACCATCCCCGCCTTGACCCCTCACGCGTCGTTGCGGTGCCGGTCACGTCGTTCTCCGACCTCATGCGGGCGGTCTCCGACGTCGGGTCCGTGGTCGCGGTCCGCTACCACAACGTCCTGTGTGCGCTCAAGCTGTCCAAGCCCACTATCTCGATCAGTTATTCGACTAAGCACGACGCTTTGATGGCAGACATGGGTGTGCCCGAGTTCTGTCACGCGGTCGCCACTCTTGACTCCACCAGGCTCGTTCGCCAGTTCGAAGAGCTCGAGCGTCGATCCGGGGAGTTGCGGCGGATCCTGGCCGACTCCAATGCGGTGAAGTCGCGGCTCGTTGAGGGCCAGTTCGCCGAATTGTCCAGGGAGCTCTTCCCTGCGAGCTGCCACGCTCCGGGCGGCTCAGCGGCTGAGCTCACAGCGCACAGGTTGGCTGCGCAAAACGCGGTGCCAGCCAAAGACGGTGCCGCCGTCCCTGAAGGGCCCACAGAAGGAGCGGCCGATGGATGATGCGGCAAGCCCTCCAGGAGTTGTGGCAGGCAACCGCCGAGGGGCAAACACCTACGACAAGTCCTTTTGGAAAACCGAAAATCTCAAGTTCGGTGAACCCTGGTACCGCCTTGAAAAGGCTGCTCGCCTCCTCAGATCGCTGGCCAAAGGCAGGCACTGCAGCCTCCTCGACGTCGGTTGCGGCCCCGCGACCCTGATGCGCATGTTACCCTCCAACATTGAGTACTACGGGATAGATATCGCCGTACAGAGGCCGGCTCCGAACCTGCTCGAAGCCGATGTTCTCCAGGTGCCGATCCGCTTCGGGGACAAGCACTTCGACATCGTGGTCGCCGAGGGGCTGTTCGAATACCTGGGGAATGCCCAGGAGAAGAAGTTTGATGAGATTGCACAGGTACTGAACCCTGATGGCGTGTTTGTCGTCTCCTATACCAACTTTGGCCACCGGAAGGCCCACATCTCCGAGCTGTTCAGCAATGTCCAGCCCTTCGATGCCTTCCGGACGAGCTTGAGCCGTCACTTCGTCATCGACAGGGTCATCCCCGAGTCGCATAACTGGAAGCACGCGCAGCCCAACCGCCCATGGTTGAAGGCGGTCAACTTGCGTGTCAACAAGTCCATCCCGTTGGTTAGCCGGAGGTTGGCCGTTGAGTACTTCTTCATATGCTCACCTTGAGGGTCGCCGCTGGCTCCTGACCCAACGCGCAGCCGAACCAGCGAGGCGAAGCTGAGCGCCAATCTTACGGGCCGAGTACCGCCACGTCCACCCATCGAGCACCAGAGGCTTCGATGCCGGGAAGCGAGGCACGTACTTCGGACAAGAGGTCTGGGACGAGGACGAGGACGCTCAAGGGCTCGTGGTCGGCAATTTGAGATGGCGCTATGATCGGGATGTCCGTACCGGGCATGCGGCGGCCCTGCTTGGCGACCGAGGCGTCAGCCACTGCCTGCAAGAGCGTGCGGTCCGCGCCAGCGAACACCAGTAACGGGACAGCCCGCGACGCGGCACCGTAGCCGACCACCGCCCTTCCTGCGGTTTGCTCGGCCACGAGCCACTCGTGCAGTCGGGCAGCGTGGTCCTCAGCTTGACGCTGCAAGCCTCGGAGCACTGTGGCATCCCGGACGCCGGTCCGCTCGTCCTGGCGTAGGAGGAGCTCGACGCTAGGGCCAGGCCGCCCGCCGTCCGCGACGCGAGCTGCCGTGAGCAGCACCGTGCCACCAAATAGGTCGAATCGCCACCCGGTGAGGGAGCAGAACCCCCTTGCCGCCAGGATCTTGGTTAGCGAGGTTGTCGAGTGGTACGCGTAGTGCCCGTGCCTGAGGAGGTTCCATTGCCCGTGACTGACGATCGCCTCCAGCGAGTGGTACTGAACCAACAGTACGCCGCCGGGTGCGACCCGGGCGGCCCTCTCCGCGACCGCGGCTGCCTGGTCGGCGACGTGCATCAGGCCAAAACAGTCGAGGACCACCTCGGCAGGCGCGCCTTCGCAGGCGGGAGAGAGGCCGTAGGGCACGAGCAAGTCCATCCACGACCCGTCATGCGGGCTTCTGTACTCCGCCACTCTACCGCCGTGGGGCAGCAGCCCAGCCGCTGATACGCGCCGAACAGCCTCACGGGCCTGTGCGATGACGGCCGCGGGCTCGATTCCTTGGGGCTCTTCGGTGGTCGACGGGCCCGCGACCAGCTGTGCCAAGCCGCACGATGCGCATAACCACATCTGCAGCGGGTACACGGGGTCCGGCCCCAGGTCGCCCCTTGGAGGAAGCCAGTCAGCCGCCGGCTGGTTGCCCAAGTCGAGCACCAAGTCCCCGGCATGGCTGCCGCAAGCGCGGCAGGCGGGCTCGCTAAGGCAATCCCCTCCCACGCTCTGCTCTTTGGGGCCTGCCAGCGCCTCAGCCGCGCCTAGAGCTTTCAGCGGGACAGTGTGGCTGCTCACGTACCACCCGCGACAGGGCTCAGGGGGAGGACGACCGATTTCGCGCACCGGAACGCTTCTGCGTACCGAGAGCGGCACTCCATGCCTCGCAGCCGTGCCATCCCAAGAAACACCTCGTCGTCCCACCAGTCTCGTCCGTGCTGGGACGGGAAGCACTTGTTGAGCAGCTCTGCCTTGCGGTTGGCAATTTGCCGAGGCAGCGGCACATAGACTGAAGGGTGGCCGAGGTCGCCATCCCATTTGGGGACCTCATAAGCTAGATAAAGAGAGTCCCGAAAAACTGTCGGCACGATTTCGCCGATGGTGCGGTGGTCTTGATGAGAATCCTCCCACGACGGCGCAAGGATTAGGTCCGGCGGCCAGCGGCGCGCCACGCCCTCCAAGACGTCCTTTACTTTCGCCCAGGCTGCAGGCAGCTTGCCCTCAGGAAGGCTGTGGAGGTCAAGGGCGACGTCCGCCCCCGGCAGAAATGACGCGGCTGCGTGGCGCGCTTCACCGTGACGTTCTAGGGTCCCGGTCAGGACGACGTAGTGGACTTGCAGCCCCGGGTAGTTCTCCGCCAGGGAGAGAAGGCTCCCGCCTGCGCCTATCTCGATATCGTCTGGATGGGCGCCGACGGTCAACACACGTACCGGCCGGTCGCTGGGAGCGCTCAGGTACAACGGCAGCACGGTGTTACCGTACCTGGACGAGGGAAAGAGACTCCGCGCTCTTCTTGCCGTCAGCCGCATAAGGGAGCACGTTCTCAGGCTCCGCGGCAGCGCCAGAGCGCTCTGGGTCCCAGATCATCCAAGGGCACTTCCCTCGCTCGTACAGCTCTTCCAGCTGGGCCCGTTCCTTGACAGTGTCGGCCGGGGACCAGTACCCCTTGTGCGGGTAGGCGACGACCTTTCGGCGGTGGACCAGCCGGGCGATAGGGCCTTCGACGAGATCTTCGTCTCGCTGTAGCTCATCGAAGATCTCTGGTCGGAACAAGAAGTAGCCCCCATTTTCCCAATGGTGGAGGTCTCGCATGGGTTCAATTTGTTCGATGGTCCCGTTGTCCCCGAGCTCGACCGCGTGGTGGGAAGATTGAAAGGGCACAGCGAGGAGGCTGGCAACCGCGTCGGTCGCCTCGAAGCGGGCGACCATGTCTGGCAATGACGCATCGGTGAGCACGTCAGCGTAGTTGGCCATGAACATGGGCTCGCCATCGAGTAGGTGCCGTACCCGACGAAGCCTTTCTCCGATCGGTGAGTGGAGCCCGGTGTCGACGAGGGTGATGCGCCAGTCTGCGATGTCCCTCTTGAACAGCGTTAGCTTCTGGCCACCGTCCTCTAGTAGGAAATCGTTCGAGCGCGTCTCGTCATAGTTGAGGAAGAAATCCTTGACAGCCGAGGCGCCGTAACCGAGGCACAGGATGAAGTCGGTATGCCCGAAGTGCGCGTAGTAGCGCATGACGTGCCACAACAACGGCCGCTCCCCGATGATCGCGAGCGGCTTCGGGGCAGTCGTGATTCCGATTCCGTCGCGCATGCGCATCCCCAGGCCACCACTAAACAGGACGACCTTCATGGGCAAAACTCCTTTTAACTCACTTCGAGCTTAGGTATTGGGAAAACAAGCTTGCCGCCCCAAGACCGCACGTACTCGAGCTGTCGACCGATTTCTTCTTTCAGGTTCCAAGGCAGAACGACGATGTAGTCGGGCTTGGTCTCCGCAAGGCGGTCTGGGGCATAAATGGGGATGTGAGTGCCGGGCAGGTACTTGCCCTGTTTGTGAGGGCTGCGGTCCACGGTGTAGGCCAAGAGATCGGAGCGGATGCCGCAGTGGTTGAGAAGAGTATTGCCCTTGCCTGGTGCACCGTAGCCTGCCACCGATTTGGCACTGTTTGCTGCGCCGAGAAGGAAGCTGACTAGGTCGCTCTTCACCTCGAGAACTGCCTGTGCGAACCCCGCGTGCCCACCAAGGCTGTGGAGCCCGGCCAGCTTCTCTTCGGCCAGCACTTGTTCCACGCGCGGGGATGGCTCGCCGGCGCTTTCTTCGGGACGGGCGTACACGCGGAGCGAGCCGCCATGGGTCGAGAGCTCGTCGACGTCCACGACGCGCAACCCGGCTGTCAGGAGCGCCCGTGAGGACGTGAGCAATGATAGGTACGAGTAGTGCTCGTGGTAGATGGTGTCGTACTGACGGCGTTCTACGAGGCGCAACAGATGGGGGAACTCCAATGTGACCCAGCCCGTATCTTTCACTAATGCGCGGAGCCCGTCGGCGAAGCCCCGAATGTCGGGCACATGGGCGAAGACATTGTTGGCAACGACGAGGTCTGCCTGACCATGTTCCTCTGCGATCGTCGGACCGCTTCTGGAGCCGAGGAAATCAATCACCGTCGGGATCCCCCGTGCACGGGCTGCTTCCGCCACGTTGGTCGCTGGTTCGACGCCGAGCACGGGGATGCCATAGCCGAGGAAGTGCTGCAGGAGATAACCATCATTGCTGGCAACCTCGGTCACCAAGCTCTCGGGTGTCAGCCGGAGGCGCTCGATCATGGCCTGTGCGTAGCGTCTGGCGTGTGCTACCCAGGATTCGGAGTACGACGAGAAGTAGGCATAGTCCGAGAAGATGTCCTCGCCTGCCACGTACGCGGGGAGCTGGACGAGTAGGCAGGACGAGCAGATGCGCACGTGCAGTGGGTAGAAGACCTCGGGCGCGTCGAGCTGGTGCCTGGAGACGTAACTTTCGCAAAGCGGCGACATCCCCAAGTCGACGAAGGTCTGCGCGAGGGGCTCGTCGCACAGGCGGCACGTAGGTTGTGGTGGGATCACGACACCTCGATTACCTGAAGCCTACCTGAAGCGTACCTGAAGCAGTCTAGTGATGGCGGGGGCCCCGGATCTTTGTTGATACGCGGCCTTCGGTCGGCACGGTGTGGGCAGTTGGTGGAGTCCAGCTGCTCAAGCCTATATATGTGGGGCGCGACCCAAAAAATGTCCTCGCGGTTATGCGGCGCCCTGTGCGGGGCGGTCGGCACTATGAGTGTAGGGCGGGTTACCGGGGCCTTCGTGGGTAGCATTCTTCGGCAAACCTGACATGATCGGCCGTAAGCCTTTTATTTGGGCCTTTCGGCCTATTGAGGCAACGCTCTGCCGTCGAAACCGGGCCGATAGTGGTCATCGAGTGTATGGCGGCGGGGATCCCCATGCTGGCCGCGGGCTAAGGGTGGTCTCGGACCTCCCGTGGAAGACGACGTGGAGGGTCGGTGCTGGCCCCGCGATGACGAAGAGGAGGCGGCCAAGGATGCTCACCAACCTCCTCCAGGACGAGATCGAGCGAGCCGGCGCGGGCCGTGCTGCGCTTTGCCGCTTCCGCCGTTCCTTCGACACCGTCGCTGTCGGGCCAAGGCTCCTGGCGTCCTGTACGACCGGGCGACCCAAAGCCCCCCGCAGGTCAACGGCTGGCGCGCTCTGTTATTACCCGGCGCACCGCGTCCCTCTCGTTACTGAGATGCAGGAAAGCACGTTGATGCAGGAAGGCACGTTGCCCACGGATGCCATCGGACCGAGTCAGCTGCAGAAGCGTGGCTCGAGGGGACGGAGGGGCTGCGTGCCAAGATGAGTAGGCCCACGCCCCGAAGACGGGGCCAAGAGCGGGAAAACCCTCTTCCCGGGTGCAACTCGGCTCGACGCTACTCGGCTGGGCGCCACTGGTCGCGGGGCGCCCGCCGTGTGCTCGTGGCTGCACTGCGCTCGGGGCAGGCGAGCGGCGACCCTACAATCGGCTCGGTGATAGCCCGCTGCGACCAGGGCGGGTTGGTGGATTTCGCCGTCTCGGAAGGCGTCGCCGCGTTAAGCGTGGCCAAGCGGCTTCGCCGAATGCCCGACATCGAGGGGGTCGTTCGGGAGCGTACGGATGGCCGGCTAGAACGCCGCCTGCTGGTGGGCCAGCTCAGCGACTGGGTGCCCGGGGGGCTCCTACCTGCCGGTCAGTCGGTCAGCAACGGGATGATCAGGTCGCTGCGCGACGGATTCCAGGACTCCTGGCACGTAGGGACAATTCCCTCATGCTGTGAGGAGCCGTGACCGTCGTGAGAGCGCCTGTGGCCGGCGCCGGTCGTAGCTGAGCGAGCAGTTGGGAGCGTAGTGCCGGGAGCCCCAGAAAGACGCCTGACGAGGAAGGGCTCCCTGGAAGGGGCGAAAGAGGCTGAGCTGGCGGGCTATTGGCCTTTCACGGAGTAGACGAGGCGGAGCTTGGTCCCCGGGTAGAGCGTCTCGGTCTCGTTCAGCTCCTGGCAGAGGGCGGCTATCGCCCTGCTACGACGCGGTGCCGAGAGAGGGCAGAGCCTCACGTGCAGTTCGTCGCCGACAACCTCGATGTCAGCGGGCGAACGGAAAGCCTCGGACAGCAGCGTACGGGCTTCGTCCTCGGCACGGCGGTAGTGGGGCCCGAGCGCCCTTGCCAGGGCGGAAGTGGCGTTGTAGACGGCCATCCTGGCAGCGTCGTGGATGCGCTTCCTCTCCGGGTCGCCCCGCAATGCGTCGGGGTACAGGTCACCGAGGGCCACGCGTGCCGGCACCTCCCTCTGGGCGGCCTTGGCACTGGCGACCTTCCCCTTGGCACCTGCGAGCTCCTCGGTCGCGGCCGCGATCGCCCCGTTCGCCTCGGTTGGCGTCAAAGTCCCCTCAGTGCCGGCCGGAACTGCCTTTGCAAGCGCCGGCTCAGCGGCTGCCTGTGCTGCTTTGGCCTCCCTAACCTTCTTCGCGGCTTCGGCCTTGGCAGGGTTCGGCACCGTCCTATCGGGGTCGTCTGCGACCTTGGCGTAGCTGTCCAGCGCGTCCAGGCCGAGGCGCCCCCGGCCGTAACGGAAATAGTTCTCCTCCCTCCAGCGGCAGAAGCACCAGTAGGCGACCTCTGGGGCGGGGAGGTCCCGGCGCGTGGTTATGACCTGGGTCTGGTGGCCGCTGTCGGGGTCGAGCCGGGTCACCTGGCGGGCAGGGAAGTACCGGGGGCGCCTTGCGTCGTCTTTGTAGCTGAAACGCCGCTCGCGCTCTGCGAGCCAGTAGTGCTGGCGCCGGCCGAGGTCGTCCACCATCTCGTGCTCCACGAACGCGGGACGGGGCTCGGGGCGGGCCTTGCCTTTGTTGTAGGTGAGG
>DAHWQF010000499.1 GCA_027334785.1 Acidimicrobiaceae bacterium | reverse complement strand
CCAAGAAACCTGCCCCGAGACGCTCGGCCACCGCGGGATCCTCAGCTCCCCCGTTGTCGCGCAACAACTCGACCAGGCCCCGCCGGACCCGGCGGACCTCCCCGTCCTGCAATGTCGCCGGCATGGACCGACGTTAGCGACCGCATAGACCACAAGCGGGGACCGGTTCACCTGCCGCATGCGCACCCGGGCGCCGAGCCCAGCGGTACACCGAACAACCGGGGGTGCCCCGCAACCACTCCCAACGCCACCTGGTCGTTAAATCGCAAGCTTAGGCTCCGGGCTGCTCGGCCTCGGGCCTCGTCGTTTCCAGCTTGTAGCCGAGCCCGCGCACAGTGGTGATGCGCTGAGGGTGCGACGGGTCGTCTTCGATGCGGGCCCGGAGGCGCTTCACGTGCACGTCCAGGGTCTTGGTGTCGCCCACGTAATGTGAGCCCCAGACCCGGTCTATTAGCGTCTCGCGGGTGAGCACGCGGCCGGCGTTGGCCATGAGCAGCTCGAGCAGTTCGAACTCCTTCAGGGGCAGGCTTATGGCCGAGCCCCGGAGGTAGACCTCGTGACGCTCGGGGTCGAGGCGGAGGTCCCCCACCTCGAGCTCGCCCGAGCCCGCCTGCTCTTCGCTCGCCGGCGTGCGGCGCAGCACCGCCCGCATGCGGGCTACGAGCTCGCGCAAGCGGTAGGGCTTGCTCACGTAGTCGTCCGCGCCGACCTCGAGGCCGACCACCGTGTCGATCTCGCTCGACTTGGCCGTGACCATGATTATCGGGACGCGCGAGCCGTTGGCGCGGATCGTCCGGCACACGTCGATACCCGAGACGCGTGGCAGCATGAGGTCGAGAAGCACGAGGTCGGGGCGGACCGTGGCGAACTTTTCCAACGCCTCGGCTCCGTCATAGGCCACCTCCACCCGGAACCCTTCGCGTTTCAGGCCAACGGCCAGGGCGTCGACGAACGAGGGCTCGTCCTCCACGAGCAGGACGGTCACCTGGTCAGCCACGGCCGCGCTCCTCGGCGCCCGGCTCGGCCCCCGAAGGTGGGGCTAGTGGCAGGCACAGGGTGAAAGTGGAGCCCTCGCCCTCCACTGACTGCACGCTCACTTCACCGCCATGGTAAGCGGCCACGTGGCGGACAATAGCGAGGCCGAGGCCCGTGCCACCAGTCCAGCGTGACCGGGCGCGGTCGACCCGGTAGAACCGTTCAAAGATCCGTTCCTGGTCCCGCTTGGGGATCCCGATGCCTTCGTCACGCACCCGTAGGCACGCCCTCCCGTTGCGGCGCGCCGTGCTCAGGTAGACGGTCCCGCCCGGCTCTGAGTAATTGATGGCGTTATCTATGAGGTTAGCGATGGCCGAGCGGAGGTCGCCTCGGTTGGCGAGGACCAAGAGTTCTTCGTCTGAGCGCGAGATGTCCAGGTTGATGTCACGCGCGGCGGCCGGCCGGCGGAACTCCTCGACGGCTTCGTCGACCAGCGCTGCTAACTGGACCGGCGCCAGGGTCCCAGTGGCACCCGCCTCGATCCGGGAGAGGTCGAGCAGGTCGTCCACGATGCGGGAGATCCTTCTCGCTTCGGCCCCGAGCTTCTCGGTAAGGCGGCTGACCACCTCGGGGTCGTCCTCTCCTTCCAAGGTCTCGGCAAGGAGGCTGAGGGCGCCGAGCGGGGTCTTCAGCTCGTGGCTCAGGTTGGCCACGAAGTCCTTCCTCATGGCTTCGAGGCGGCGCAGCTCCGACACGTCGTCCACTAGGGCCACGGCGCCGAGGGGCGGGGTAGTGGCCCCGAGGGGGTAGGCCCTGATCTCCAGGGTGTGCCTCGTCGGCGAGTAGAGGTCGAGCGTCTCCTCGTGGTACGAGCCGGCCAGGGCCCGGTTCAGCGCGGCCTCGACGGCGCGGTCGGCCAGCAGGTCGCCCTCCCGGGCGTTGACGAGGTCGCGCGCAGGTGCATTGCGCAAGACCACCCTGCCGCTCGCGTCACAGACCACTATGCCCTGGCTCGCCAGGTCTACCGCCTGGCGGAGCAGTTCGAACAACTCCCCGGCCTCCCCTTCGCCAAGGCGCGAGGTGGCCGGCGCGCTCAAACCGTCTCCGTGATCACCGGGGGGAAGTAGCAGGCCGAACTGAACGAGCCGTCGGCCCCTTCCAGGCACCAGACCGAGCCCTTGGCTTGGCGCGGGTTGGGGCCGAGGTCCAGACGGTCTTCGTCGGCGAGCGCCATTAGCACCTCGGCGACCACGTCCCCATGGGTGCAGACGGCCACGTCGGCGCCGGCCAGGGAACGGACGAGCTTGACGGCAGAGGCGCGTTGGCCCTCGGCAAGGTCGTCCGACAGCTCTACCTCGAGGCCTCTTGCTTTGGCCAGCGGTGTGACCGTTTGGACGCAGCGGAGGTAGGGGCTCGAGAGCAGGCGTGAAATGGGCGCGAACTGGCCCACCACGGCCACGAGGCCCTCCGCCTCCTTGAAGCCCGGCGAGGAGAGTGGACGCATGTGGTCTGGCCCCGCCCATTCCTTGCGGGCCAGGGCATGGGCATGCCGTATCAGCAGTAACGCCACCGGTCCCAAGTTTTACAGAACTGTGGCGATTGCGGGAGCCCCCCTCCACCGGCTCTACCGCGCTCGGGAGGGGCGAGGGTGCTGATCGTGGTGGGAAAGGTGCCCTGACGGCGAAAGCAAGGCATCTTGTTGGCTCCGGGCGGGGGCTGACACAACCCGAGTTCGTGGTGCCTTTAGCGTTGTCCACATGCCCGAGCGTCGCGGAGCCCCAGGGCAGGGCGGTTGGTACGGCGTGGTCAGGGAGATCGGCCTCGCTCTTGTGGTCGCCGGCGTGGTCGTGCTGCTGTTCGTGGCCTATGACCTGTTCGGCACCAACTTCGCCGAGCAGCAAAGCCAGGCCCGCCTGGCACATGAGTTCAGTGCGGCCCTCTCCCATTCCGCTGGGGCGACCTCGGCGCCAGCCCGCCCTGGCACCACGCCGCCGGCCAGCTCAGGGCGGGCCAGCTCAGGGCGGGCCAGCTCAGGGCGGGCCAGCTCAGGGCGGGCCAGTTCAGG
>DAHWQF010000498.1 GCA_027334785.1 Acidimicrobiaceae bacterium | reverse complement strand
CCTCGTGCCACAGCGCCGGGTGTGCGGTCACGAAGCCGCCGAGGAGCTCGGTGCACGCGGGATCGTCGAGGACCACCACCTCCACTCCGTGCTCGGCCAGCCACTCGTGCCCGCCGGTGAAGGTCCGGGCCTCGCCGACCACGAGGCCGCCGATCCCGAACTGGCGGACCAGGCCGCTGCAGTACCAGCACGGGGAGAGCGTCGTCACCATCACGCAGTCCGTGTAGTCGCGGCGCCGGCCTGCGTCGCGAAACGCCGCCGTCTCGGCATGGACAGAGGGGTCGCCGTCCTGGACACGCCGGTTGTGGCCACGCCCGACTAATTCCTCCCCTCGGCAGAGCGCGGCGCCGATCGGGATGCCCCCTTCCCCGAGCGAGAGGCGCGCCTCCTCCAAGGCGATGGCCATGTTGCGGTAGTCGGCTGCGCGCTGTAGTTGCTCTCCCCCGCCGTCTCTGTTATTCGCGCCGGGCCGGCTTGTCGCAAGGTGGGCGGAGCCCTTTTGGTCTGGCCCGGGCTGGCTCGGTCCTGTGCCTGGCAGCATCTCGCCTCCGTGACATGACGGTACACGACTTTCCCATCCTTGGCCGACAAGGCCGGGAGGGAAGGGCCGACCTGATAAGACAAAGACGGCGGTTAGCTTGCCGGCCGCCACCATCCCCGTCCCGTGCCCGTAACCGCGGCGACGGGACAGTCGCGTGACCTCGCGTGCATCGCCGGGACTTGGCCACCTGGACACCGAGGCCGGCGGGCCCGATGGTGAGGAACCGCGGCGCGGCGCGGGCGCGCGAAAAACCGACCGATGTGCGCCGGCGGAGGGCACATTCGTCCGAATCCTGCGCGTTTTCGCGCCCAAAACTGATAGATGTCCGGCTAACGACTTCGCGTCGGTCGGTTTTTCGCGCGGCCCCGGCCGCCGTGGCCACCAAGACCCAGCGCCGCCGGCCCGACGGGCGCCGGCAACACCGGCTGTCCGCCCAGGCCAGGCTCGTGCAGCCCTCACCAAGACTGCAGGCAGGGGAGCGCCAATAGGCGCGCCCCCAGTGCAACCGGCGACAGTTCTAGGTGCGGGAGCCCTTGGTAGCGTCCTTGGTGGAGGAAGTCCCCATGAGCTCCGCACCACATGGTCCCCTGGCCGCAGGAGAGGACGACGTCGCTGCCCATGCCGCCGGCGGCGTCGTTTGGAGGCACGCCGGCGCCGAGCTGGAAGTGGTGCTGGTGCACCGGCCGCGCTACGACGACTGGTCGTTCCCCAAGGGCAAGGTACGCAGGGGCGAACCGGCGCTCGCGGCCGCGTACCGCGAGGTTGGCGAAGAAACGGGCCTCGCCCCGACCTTGGGGCCAAGTTTGCCGCAGAGCCGCTACCAGACCGAACAGGGCAAAAAGTTGGTCGAGTACTGGGCGATGCGCTCAGGTGGCGCGCCTGGGCACGTGACGGGCGACGAAGTCGACCGCATGGAGTGGCTGGCCTTGGCCGAAGCACGGGAACGGTTGAGCTACGGCGGAGATCGTGAGCTTCTGGACGAGCTCGACCCGTTGGTGTACCTGATAAGCGCCACGGTGCTGCTCATGGGCCACGCTCCGGCAGGGGACCCGAGGGCCTGGGAGGGGGACGACTGGGCGCGACCGCTCGACGCAGGGGGGTTGCAGCAAGCAGAAGCCCTGCGGCGCGGCCTTCCAGCCTTCTCGCCGACTCGCCTCTTGTCCGCCGACCGTGCTCGCTGCGTGCAGACGCTCGAGCCGCTGGCCCGCGACCTCGGGCTACCAGTCGAGCTGGAAGCGTGCTTGGGCGAGCAGGAGTACCTGGCTTCGCCTGATGAGGCGGGGCGCAGGGTCGTGGACCTCGCCCGCGGACGCGAGACGACCGTCCTGTGCGCCCAGGGCACGGTGATCCGGCACCTGCTGGCCACTTTCTCCGTAGCTGACAACTCGTCGGCCGAAGAGGTCGAGGAGGGGAGCGTCTGGGCATTGTTTTTCGGGGCCGGTGAGGTGGTGGTCTCGGATTACTACCCGACCCTCCTCGGCTGGCCGGCCCCGACCTGAGCTAGGCGGTGGCCCTAGGGTCGGGGCAGCGGCCCCGGTTGTGCTTAAAGTGGTGATGGCGACGGCACGACCGCTCACAGGGCTCGATCCGAGGGTGCCCAGCGCGACGGCTGGCTCGTTCGAGCACCTGTTGCCCGAACAGCGCTCCCGTGTTGTGTTGATCGCTTACAGGGGGCTGGGCGAGCGTCACGCCGCGAAGGACGTGGCCCGAGAGAATCTTCCTTTCGTTCCCAGGGGGGCCTACCCCGGGGAAGATTGAGCCCAGTTGGCTCTGGGCGGGCGGTACGCCAGCTCGGGGTGACCGACGAACAGATCCGCCAGGCCCTCGGCACGGGAACGCCGGCGGACGGCGAGGATAACGGCCGCTCGGTGCTACGCCAGATCCCGTTCTCGGGGCCGGCGAAAGGGGTGCTGCGGGCGGCCTTGCCTTGCTTCGGCTTTGCTTCGGCCACAACTAAACCGGCACCGAGCACCTGCTTGTCGGGGTGCTCTCGACCAAGGAGGAGACCGCCCACCGCCTCGGCACGATCGGGCTTCGCGCGACCTAGAAGAAAGCGCGCTCACGGTGGAACTGGCCCAGGCCGCGCTGAAACAGCGACAACAAAGCGCCAGCTGAGGGGGCCTACCGAGCCGTGCCAGCCCCTGGGCTGCACCGACCCTTCGCTGGTTCCAACGGCTTGGCCAGGGCAACGAGCCCGAGCGGCCGAGCGCATTCTCCGACGTGGGCGTGCCCCGGAATGGCGGAGGTCAGGGACATCCGACGGTTAAGTCAATTGCTCATCTAGCTCAGGCGTAACGAGAGGTCTGGGCGCACGAACGGGCCCGGTGACGGCGCCGGCCAGATCTTCCAGGCTGGCGCCGGCGCTCTCGGGGAAGGCGAAGACAAGGAGCAGAACGAGCGCTACCGGCCCGGCCGCAAGGAGCGCGAGCCCAGGGGTGAGGTTGCCCATCCTGGCCGCCAACCAGCCCATCGAGAGGAGGCCGGTGACGGCGCCGGCGGAAGA
>DAHWQF010000497.1 GCA_027334785.1 Acidimicrobiaceae bacterium | reverse complement strand
GAGCGGGGATGATGGCGCACTGCTTGTTCAATCTTTTGGCCGTGGCCTCTGTCGTCTGAGGCAGACTTAGGATCCGAGCTGTGAGGCCGCCGCGACCCTCCACGGAGCATGAGGAGCAGGGGCTGCCAGCGCAACTCTCGCAACCAGCGGCCGGCACCGAGGTGCAACCGAAGGCCGAACTGCACCAAAAGGTGGAGAACCACCACCGCAACGTCCAAGGTGGTGCGGCGCGAGCCGCAGTGTTCGGTATCAGCGACGGCCTGGTGACCAACGTGTCTTTGATACTGGGGGTGGCGGGAGCGCAACCCGGCCCGGGCTATATCCGCCTTGCCGGGCTCGCCGGACTGTTGGCGGGTGCCTTTTCGATGGCGGCCGGCGAGTACGTGTCCATGTCAGCACAGCGCGAGCTGTTTAACCGGGAGCTCGAAGTTGAACGCCGCGCCCTCAAGCTGGAGCCAGAGGCCGAGCTTGAGGAGCTTTCCCAGTTGTACCAGAGGCGTGGGCTGAGCGCAGAAGCTGCCACCAACCTCGCCCGGATGATGATGCGCACACCTGAGCTGGCCCTTGAGACGCACGCACGCGAAGAGCTTGGAGTGGACCCAACCGCGCTTGGCTCTCCGTACGCCGCCGCTATTTCTTCCTTCTTGACTTTCGCCCTCGGTGCCATCATCCCGCTCGGCCCTTGGTTCTTCTTGCGAGGGACACCCGCGCTGGTCACATCGGTCGCCATCGTGGCCATCGCCGCGCTCATCGTTGGCTACGTCCTGGCGCGCGCCACCGGACGTTCCCCTATTTACAGCGCCTTGCGCCAGCTCGTCGTCAGCATGGTGGCAGCCGGGGTCACGTTCGCAGTCGGGACGCTCATCGGCGTCAACGTCTGAGCGTTGGCTCGCAGCGGAAGACCTGTCTTCGTCGTCGATGCCGCGCGCACACCCTACGGGCGTCGGGGCGGCGCCCTGGCCGGCTGGCACCCTGTCGACCTCGCGGCAGAACTGCTGTGCCGCCTCCTCCTCCGGGCGGGCGTGGAGCCCGGCCAAGTGGAAGGTGTCTTCCTCGGCTGCACCTCACAGCTCGGGGCGCAGGCGGGCAACATTGCCAGGCGGGCGACGTTGGCGGCTGGGTGGCCCGAAAGCGTGCCCGGCGCCACTGTAGAGGCGCACGCCGCCTCTTCTGCCCAGGCGGTCCACTGTGCCGTCGCCGCAGTCGCCTCCGGTGCCCAGGATCTCCTGGTGGCGGGCGGTGTCGAGGCCATGTCGACGGTGCCTCTGGGTGCCAGCCTCGCTCAGCCCGTGGTCGGGAAGCCTTTGGGCCGGCGCCTGGCCGAGCGCTACAACGGAGGGCAGGGCCTCCCTCCACCTGGCCTGGCTGCCGAGGAGGTGGCACGCCGGTGGTCGCTCCGGCGCGCTGACCTCGACGCGTGGGCCCTTGGGAGCCACCGCAAAGCGAGGGCTTCGCAGGCTGGGGCGCCGGGCTACCTGGTCCCGCTCGGTGGGCTCGACAGGGACGAAGGCCTCGGCCACTCCCCGGCGCGCTCGGGGGTGCGAGCGCTGGTGCCCGCCTACCTCCCGGGCGGCGTCGTGACCGCGGCCAACATGGCCAACGAGGGCGATGGTGCGAGTGCTGTGGTGATCGCGGGCGGAGCTACGGCTCAAAAGTTGGGCCTGGGCCGCAAGGCGCGCATTGTGACGCTGGCAAGTGCGGGCGGCGAGCCAGCTCTGTGGCCGGTTGCCACCGTCCCCGCGACGAGGCTCGCCTTGCGCAAGGCCCGCCTGCCCAGTGAGGCCATCGATTGGTGGTACGTGCATGAGAGCAGTTCGGCAGCCGTCTTGGCATGGGTGACCGAAATGGGGGTGCCCGCTGAGAGGGTCAATCCCGAGGGCGGGGCACTCGCCAGCACAGACCCGGCTGGTGCGGCAGGGACGGGCCTTCTCGCCATGGCAGTGCAACGCCTGGCCGAGGGTCGCGGTCGACGAGCCCTAGTCGGGTTGGCCGGAGAAGGAGGCATCGGGTTGGCCTGCATCCTCGAACAGGCTGGCTGAGCCGGCGGGGCCAGGTTGTCCACAACTGTGGACAACTCTGCGAAGTGTCACAAATTTGTAACTTTCTCGTAATGTGGCCGGCGGGCTCAGCGGTATTGGGTAGACACGGCGAAGCCGCAGACGATGAGGCCCAAGCCGCCGAGGAGGTACCAGTTGGAGGGGGCCGAGGGGAGCAAACTGATGTAGTTGAGGACGATCATCAGCACCCCGACGGAGAAGAAGGCGATCATGATCGCTGGCACCCACCACGGGCTGTGCCGGTACTCGGCTGGGAGCGGCGCGGTGTAACGGCCGCTCGTGGTGGTGCCCGTCGCGCTGCGGCGTGCCTGGGCGCTCGGCGTCACCCGCCCGGGAGCGTCTTTAGTGCGGCGCGGCATGCCTATAAAGATAGGCGACCGCGAGCCCGGGCTGGCTAGCGTCTTCGGCGTGGACAGCGCGCCCGTGCTCGTGATCGACAACTACGACTCGTTTGTTTACAACCTGGTGCAGTACCTGGGCGAACTCGGCGCCGAACCGGTGGTCATGCGTAACGACGCTCTCGACCTGGACGGCGTGGCCGTGATGCAACCCTGCGGCGTGCTGATCTCGCCCGGGCCGGGGCGGCCCGAGGACGCCGGCATCAGTGTGGCGGTCGTGAAGTCTTTCGCTGGAAGGTTCCCGGTGCTAGGGGTGTGCCTCGGCCACCAGGCCATCGCTCATGCGTTTGGTGCTCGCGTGGTGCCGGCCAACGAACTGGTGCACGGCAAGACTTCCGAGGTGCGCCACGACGGTAGAGGGGTCTTCCTGGGCCTCGCTCAGCCCCTTACCGCCACGCGCTACCACTCTCTCGCCGTCGACCCGGCATCGTTGCCACCCGAGCTGGAGGTGAGCGCGTGGGCCCCAGATGGCACGGTTATGGGCCTGCGGCACAGGGTCCTTCCGGTGGAGGGCGTGCAGTTCCATCCGGAGGCAGTGCTGACCTCTGGCGGTCACCGTCTGCTGGCCAATTGGCTGGTTGCATGCGGCCTGCC
>DAHWQF010000496.1 GCA_027334785.1 Acidimicrobiaceae bacterium | reverse complement strand
GAAGTAGAACTGGCTGAACGGCTGCCGTGGTGGGACGAGGGCGTCGCCGCGACATGGGAGACACTCCTACCCGTCGTGCCAGAAAAGCAGGCCCACCTCGTCCAATCCCTGGCCGAGCACCCGCCTTGTGGGCTTGTGCAACCCCCAACCCGCGACGAAACAGTCGCGCTCTTCGCCAATGGTTTCCCGGCTTATACGCTGGAAAGCGCCCTTCACCCCTGGTCCATAGTCCAACCCCTCGACTACGCCAGGGCGCTACATGTCGACAGGGCCATGGCCGCGCAGTTGCACGCCATGGCCGCGCAGTTGCACGCTAACCATGTCACCCATGAGCACTTGGACGAGCTTGTCGTCGAAAAGAGAGACAGGCCTGAAGTGTTTGCCCGCCGGCTGGCGGAGGAAGAAGCCAAACGACGCCAAATAGTAGTGCTCAGGGACAAGCTCGGGCTCCGCCCTATAAAGCACATGCGCGACTGGCTGTACACAGCCGAGGTCGCACAGGGCCTCGGCATTAGCGCCCGACAGGTCCGAACGGCCGGCGACTTCGGGCACATAGCGTTCATCCTCAAACAGCACGGCGAACCTTATGAAGCCGACCGTTACATGTACACCCCTTACCGCCGCTATGGCCTTTCCTACATTGCCCAGATCTATGACGAGCCGCCAGAGTGGCTAAAGGTGATACGGGGAGCGTAAGGCCGCGCGAAGAGGCAGCACGTGAGCTAGCGGCATGGAGGACCTCCTGTGGGTGCTTTTCGCTAGCACTCCCGGCAGGACAGCCCGCTCTGAGAGCTCTACGTCGTCCGGGACACCTGGCTCTGGCTGGATTCGGCACTGTCAAGGACTATGTTGCTAGGCGTACGTGCTACACTGTGCGACATGAGGACCGTTAGTCATCGGGAGATGCGGAACCGAAGCGGTGAGATCCTGCGCCGCGTGGCGGACGGCGAGACAGTCCGGGTCACCAATCTTGGCCAGGTCTCGGCGCTGATCGTCCCGCCCGGCGCTGACGCGCTCACAGACCTTGCCACACGTGGGCAGGTACGAATAGCGCTGCGCCCCCTCTCCGGTTTGCTGACTGTTCCTCGGCGCAAGAGCAAGATGAGCAGCGAAGAGATCCTGGCTGACGTTCACGGCCACCGGTGATCTCTTACCTGGACGCATCGGCTGCTATGAAGCTCGTCCTGGACGAGCCGCAGTCTGAGGCACTGGCCGCCGAACTGGCGGTGCACAGCGGCGACCGGCGGCTTGTCTCGTCGTGGTTGTTGCACGCCGAGATGCACTGTGCTGCTGGGCGTCATCCCGATGAGGTCAACCTCGCTGCTGTCCGGGCCGTTCTCGATGTCGTGGACCTCGTCGACCTCATCCGAGGCGACCTGCTGGCAGCCGGGACGCATGCGCCGTTGCGCTCCAATGATGCCATCCACCTAGCCGTCGCACTAAGGGTCGGCGCCGATGAGATCGTCACATACGATGCCGAGCTTGCCGAGAGGGCTAGATCGGCTGGCTTGGCATTACTCTCGCCCAACTAACCTCGTCGCGATCTTGTAAGGCGTCGCGCTGCCATCACGAACCGGTTCGGTCGCGGCCCGAGCACGTCGAGTCGCCAGCCTAGCGGCGGCAGCGACGGCGGCCGGTCACTTCTTCCCCGCCGGCCTGCCGGCCTTGGCCGCAGGGCGCCCCGCGCGCCGGCGCGCCCTGGCCAGCATGGCGCGCACCCTCGTCTCGGAGACCGGCTCGCCCACGGCCCGCCCCTTCGCGACCGAGGCGCCGAGCAGGCCGGCGACCTCGCCGACCGGCCAGGCGGCGTCGTAGAGCGCTAGCGCGGCCTCGTCCCGTTCGGCGGACGCCTTCGCTGTCTCAGCGGCGAGCCTCGCCATCGTCATGTCGGCCGAGCGCAGGCGGGCGACCAGCTCGGCGGTGTGGTCGAGCATCACCACGCCTCCAGGCACCGGGACAGGCCGGCACAGCTGGCAACCAGGCGTGGGGACGGGATCTCGGGGCGGGCCCTGTGGACGTGGCGCGCCATGTCCTCGGCGGCTTCCGAGGGGTCGATGCCGGCGTAGGCGTACCTGGTGGCCCAGTCGTCGCACGGGCGCGCGGTGGGCGCGAAGCGCCACGACTTGACGAGCCTCGCCTTGGCGATGTCGGCCTCGAGGAGGGTGCCCTCGCCCAACCGGTACACCTCGGCCTCGCCCACCCCCGCCGGCTCCAGCCACGACGGGCTGCTCGCCCACCAGAGCACGCCGTCAGGGGCGTAGGCGACGTACAGGGGCGACCAGGCGCCGCGCGCCAGGAAAAGCCGGCCCGGGCGCCGTTTGTCGGCCCACACGAGCGCCACCCGGCCCGCGGCCGCCTCGAGGGCCTGGCGGGGCGGGGCGAGCGTCAGCGCGCTCAGCAAGACTTCGGTGTCGGTCTCACCGGCCAGCCGGCGGCGGCCGATGCCGAAGCGGTTGGCCAAGCCCACGGCGTCGACGTCGCCGTTGTGGGTGCCGAGCACGGTGCCGGCGGCCATCGGCGAGCAGTTCGCCATGCGCCGGACCGCGCCCTGCGACGCCGCCCGCGTGTGGCCCATGGCCGCGCTTGCGCCCAGCAGCGCGTCGTGCTCCGAGCGCGAGCGGGTGGCCCAAAGGCGCTCGAAGGCCATGGGGGCCTTCACCGTGCGCCAAGTGGGCGACTTCGGGTGGCCCAGGGTGGCCCAGCCCGAGGCGTCCCGGCCCCGCTCGGTGGCGAGGCGCCCAAGCTCGGAGAAGATGGCCGCGGTGGCACGGGGGCTCGTGCCAGCGGGCTTCACGAAACCGAACAGGCCGCACATGGCTCAGGCCACCTTCGCCCAGTCGCCGCTCGCCACGACCTCGTCTTCGGACAGGCTGGCCTCGGTGCCAGGGCCGGCCAGGTAGGCCCAGGCTTCGACCGGGCCGGCCTCGGTCGTCACCACCGCCGCGGTGCGGGTGTAGTGCCGGGGGTGGCCCTCGAGCCAGTCGAGGCGTTGGAGGGCGCCTGCGTAGTGCTCTGGCGCGACCTCTATGAGCGCGCCCACCACGACGTCTTCG
>DAHWQF010000495.1 GCA_027334785.1 Acidimicrobiaceae bacterium | reverse complement strand
CGCTGCCGGTACTTTTGTGCCGCCTGTCACGGCAAACGACGGTGCACCGGGGGCCAGCGCCGCAAGTTCCGACATTTGCGTGTCCGAGAGTATCGGGTTTGTGAAAAACGACCCTGCGCTTCTGGTATCGGGGTCGCTCGGGTCGAGGACCATGCCCTTCTTGCGGCGGAGCTCCACCACGGCCTCGGCCGCTTCCCGGAGCGGCACCCTTGCGCCTGGCACCGAGCCGAGTTCGCGCGCGAGCTCGGGGTAGGCGAGCGGCTGCGACATGTGAGAACGCTGCAGAAAAAAGGTGACTGCTGTCACTACGTAACGCGGTTGGCGCTTGAAGATGCTCGTGCGGTAGCCGAAGTCACAGTCAGCACTGAGCAGCCGTCGCGCCCGCCCGAGGCCTCGGTCCCACACCGCCACGTGAGTGACCACCTGGCTCACTTCCTGACCGTAAGCACCCACGTTTTGGACCGGCGTGGCGCCGGCGGTGCCAGGGATGCCCGAGAGGCACTCGACCCCGGAGAGACCCTCGGAAACGCAACGGGCAACAAAGGATGGCCAGTCCTCGCCGGCCCCGACCTCCACCCGTACTGAGTCGCCCTCACGGGCAAAGCGGCACCCCTTCATCCCCATGCGCACCACCGTGCCAGAGAAGCCTTGGTCCGAGACCACGAGGTTGCTGCCGGCGCCCAGTACGAGCACGCGGTCGCCCTCGGCGTCGGCCCCCCTCAGGGCGTCCCGCAGGGCAGTCACGTCGGGCACTTCGACCAGCCGGCCGACCGGACCGCCCACCCCCATAGTGGTGAGCTCGGAAAAAAACAGCCGGCGCGGCTGCTGCTGCCCCCGTGTGTCTTTGCGGTCTTCAGGTGTCGTCGGGTGTCCCTGCTTCCTCGGGTGTCCCTGCTTCCTCGGGTGTCCCTGCTTCCTCGGGTGTCCCTGCTTCCTCGGGCCTCCGAGCCTACCGAGCCCGGCCCGGTGCACTAGATTGCCCCCGAGCTCTGGTGATTTAGCAGGCCTCACGGCCCGGAGGGCCAATGGAGCGGTCCCATCAAATTGAACACGAGGTCAAGCTCGAAGTTGGCCCCGAGTGGGAGCTGCCAGATCTGGCCGGCGTCTTCCCCGGCGCCGAGGTTCGGCCGCTGGCCACCGTCCAGCTCGAGACGACCTATTTCGACACCGTCAGCCGACGCCTCGCCCAGCACCAGATAACCCTCCGGCGCCGGGAGCAGCGGCCGGCCGAGCCTGCTAGCGCGGGGCCAGACGGGCCGGCTGGGAGTGGCAGCGAGAGCGAAGACGGGCCGGTGGCCTCCTCCGAGTGGACCGTGAAGCTCCCGACGGCCGCCGAGGGGGCGGTGGCCGTCGAGGGGTCTTTGGCCCGCACCGAGGTCAACTGGCCGGAAACGAGGGCCGCTACTGTGCCGGCACACGGGGCGTGTGCGCCGGCGGGCGGTGCGCCTCTAGGGCCGGCGAGCGGGGTGCCCGCGCCAGGCACCTCCGGCGCTCGCGAAGGCGCCGCCCATCCCCCGAGCGAGGTCTCCAAGCTGCTTGCCGGCGTTACCTTCGCCGAGCCCCTCGTGCCGATCGCCCGCCTGTCGAGCACCCGCCGACGCACCCGGATCTGGGCCAACGGGCAGCCCGCGGCAGAGGTGGACGACGACTCCGTGGAGGGCACGACGTTGCCAGCGGGAGGAGCGCCCGGGCGGGCAGCAGACAAAGGGCCGGGATCTGCCACGGTGGTGAGCTTCAGGGAGGTCGAGGTGGAACTGGCGGAGGGAGCCGAGGAAGAGGTGCTGGACGCCGTGGTGGCCAGGCTCGTGAGCGCAGGGGCACGTCCTAGCTCCCAGAAGAGCAAGCTCGCTACGGTGCTACAGTCGGCGGCTCAGCCGCCGCCGGCCGGCCAGGAGGTGAGTGTGCTGCAGGCCGAAAAGCCAACCAGCAAGCCGCAGAAAAACGCCACCATGGCAAGCGTCCTCCAAGACCAGGCGCGCGCTTGCCTCGAGGTCATCGTGGAGCACGACCCTCGGGTACGCCTAGGTGACCCCGACCCCGAGCACGTGCACAAGGCGCGCGTCGCCACGCGGCGCCTGCGTTCGGTCCTCTGGGCGCTCAGGCGACTGCCTCGCGACGGCCAAGAGGAAGGCGTTGTCGCCATGAGCTGGCTCGCCCTGCTCCGGCAGGAACTGCGCTGGCTGGGTGGCGCCTTCGGGGCCGCTCGCGACGCCGACGTGCGGGTGCTGCGGCTCAAAACGGAGTGCGAAAAGCTCTCTCCGGCTGACCGGGGCGCCGCCGCCCGGGTCATCGACGCGGCGCGCTCCGAACAGGCCGTCGCGCACCAAAAACTGCTCGAAGTCATGGACAGC
Source organism: Acidimicrobiaceae bacterium (assembly GCA_027334785.1). Classification (GTDB taxonomy): domain Bacteria; phylum Actinomycetota; class Acidimicrobiia; order Acidimicrobiales; family Palsa-688; genus JAJZYO01. The sequence continues at coordinate 712 of DAHWQF010000495.1, read as the reverse complement.
GAACGGTACCTGGCCGCCCTTCACTGCCTCGAGGCCCTCGCTAAGGGAGCGGAAGCGCCGCCCCAGGCCGGGTCGGCACCTCTCTCGGCCCCGCCGGCGGAGCTCTGGCGCTACCTCGACGTGCCGGCACCGGCAGCGATGGCGAAACTTGGTGCCGCCCAGTGGCGTTCAGCGCGCCGCGCCGTCCGCCGCCTCGGCGAACCTCCTCCCGACGAGGCTCTCCACCGCGTCCGGATCGAGGCGAAGAGGCTGCGCTACATAGCCGAAGCAGCGGCGCTGGTGGCCCGTCCGGCAGCTGGCCGGCGCGCGGCGCAAGCCACGGCTGCTGCCGCCACCGACCTGCAGGACGTGCTCGGCGAGCTCCACGACGCGGTAGTGGGCGAACAGTGGCTGCGCGACCTGGCCGCCCGGCCCTTGTCCTGGCCGGAGGGCCAGCCCGAGGAGCCGGGCAACGGGGTGAGCACCGCCGGCAACGACGTGGCCCTCGTCGCCGGAGAGCTGGTGGCGGCCGCCAGGTCGAGGGCGATGGCATGCCGGGCTGCGTGGATGCAGGACTGGCACCACCTCGTGCGCGCAAGGAACTTACGAAGTGGCTGTCCGCCTAGCCCACGCCTAGCCCCGCCCAGCCCCGTGCCTCGCCCGAGGTCGCAGGCGGGAGGGCGGTAGTTTGCCTGGGTGAAGTGGGCCAACCGCTGGCACGAGGGCCCTCGGG
>DAHWQF010000494.1 GCA_027334785.1 Acidimicrobiaceae bacterium | reverse complement strand
CCCTTGGGAAAGGAGGCTCCCTACGCAGCCGAGCAGGTGGTCCCGGGCGTTGTAGTTGACGACGACGCCGGCGACGTTCATGAAGCCATGAGGTGCTTCACGGTGCGCTCGAGCGGCTCGTGGTAATCGGGGAGCAGCGGCACGCCGAGAAGGCGCAAAGCGGCGTTGTCGAGGACCGAGTTCGCCGGCCTCGGCGCCGGACGGGGCGGGCAAAGCTCGTGGGTTTTGACCGCGACGACTCGCTCTGGGTCCTGGCCCGCGGCCACGAGGACGTCCCGGGCGAAGCCGTACCAAGTCGTGTCGCCCTGGTTGGTGACGTGGAAGACACCGGGAAGGCGCGCCACGGCTAGACGGACCACCATAGCGGCCAAGTCGTCGGCGAAGGTCGGGCAACCCCGCTGGTCGTCCACGAACCGCAGTTCTCCACTTTTTGCGCCGAGCCGGAGCACGGTCTTCACCATGTTGGAGCCGTAGCGCCCCGAGATCCACGAGGCGCGCACGACGGTGGCGCCGGGCAGGCCCGCAAGCACCTCGCGTTCGCCGGCCAGCTTGGAACGCCCGTACACCGATCGCGGCCGGGTTTCGTCCCACTCCCGGTACGGCAACGGCGACGCGCCGTCGAATACGTAGTCGGTGGAGATGTGGAGCAGGTGTGCGCCTACGATCCGTGCCCCCTCGGCGAGGTTGCGAGGGCCGATGGCGTTGACGGCAAAGGCCGTGTCGATTTCTGCCTCGCAGGCGTCGACGGCAGTGAAGGCGGCCGCGTTTATGACGACCTCCGGCCGCCACTCACCGCAGACCTGCAGGGCCCGTTCCCGGTCGGATATGTCGAGCTCTGAATGTGAGAGGGCGAGGACCTCGTGCTGGCGTCCGCTGCGCAGCAGTTCCTCGACCTCTCGCCCGACCTGGCCGCCCGCCCCCGTGAGGAGCGCTCTCACTTGAGTGGCTCCCACCACCAGCGGTTGTCGCGGTACCAGGCGAAGGTGAGCTCCAAGGCCTCATCAAGGTCGTAGGCCGGTTCCCAGCCGAGAGCGGTCACTTTGGACGAGTCGACGCTGTAACGGCGGTCATGGCCCAGACGGTCGGTCACGTAGTCGATGCGGTCGGGGCCGGCACCGGCCAGCGCGAGCAGCTTGTCCACCAGCACACGGTTGGGCATCTCGTTGCCCGCTCCTATGTTGTAGATCTCGCCCGGTTTGCCCGAGCGCAGCACCAAGTCGATGGCTGCACAGTTGTCTTCGACAAAAAGCCAGTCCCGTTGGTTGAGCCCGTCGCCGTAAAGCGGTACGTTGGCGCCGTCGAGCAGGTTGGTGATCGAAAGAGGCACCAATTTTTCCGGGAACTGCCAAGGCCCGAAGTTATTGGACGAGCGGGTCACAGTGACAGGAAGACCGTAGGTAGTGAAGTACGAAAGTGCGATCAAGTCCGAACCGGCCTTGGAGGCCGAGTAAGGCGAGCGTGGCTCCAAGCGGGCGTCTTCGAGAGAGCTGCCCTCCTCGACCGAACCGTACACCTCGTCGGTCGAGATATGCACCACCCGGCCGAGTCCGGCCCGGCGTGCTGCGTGCATGACGAGGTTGGTGCCCACACAGTTGGTCATGGCGAAGTCCTCTGGCCCCGCGATGGAACGGTCGACGTGGCTCTCCGCCGCGAAGTGCACGACGGCATCGTGGCCCGCCATCGCCTCTTCCAGCGCCGGCAGGTCGCAGATGTTGGCTCGCACGAACCTATAGCGGCTGGCGAAGCGTTCCTCCACGTCCTTTAGCGTCGAGAGGTTGCCCGCGTAGGTGAGGGCATCGTAGACGGTTACCTCGTCATCGGTGTGCGAGAGCACGAAGCGTACGTAATTTGAACCTATAAACCCGGCTCCGCCGGTCACAAGCAGCTTCACGACAGGTCCACCTGGCAATGGTCCCCCACCATGAGGCGGGTAGCGCGGGGCCGGCGGGCGCTGCGGGTCACCTCGACGTCGTAGCCGAGGAGCGAGTCCTCGATCCGCCCGGCATCGATGACGCGAGAACTCCCGCACAAGACCGAGTGCTCCACTTCCGAGTGCTGGATAACGCACTTAGGGCCGATGGCGCTGAACGGCCCCACAAAGGAGTCCGAGATCTCCGAGCCGGCGCCGATGATGGCGGGCCCCCTCACGTGGCTACGCACGACACGGGCACCCGCCTCAACTATGACTCGGCCGTCGAGCTCGCTGTCCTCGACGTGGCCCTCGACCCGGCGCTCTATCTGCTCCAAAAGTAGGCGGTTGGCCTCGAGCAGGGGGGTGAGCTTGCCCGTGTCGATCCACCAGCCCTTCAGGATCTCGGCCAGGACGATGTGACCCGCGTCCACGAGCCACTGAATGGCGTCAGTGATCTCAAGCTCGCCACGCGCCGAAGGCTTGATCGAGGCGACAGCCTCGTGGATGCGGCTGTCGAAGAGGTAGACACCCGCCAGCGCCAGGTCCGAGGGCGGGACCTCCGGTTTTTCGACCAGGCGGACCACTCGGCCCGCCGCGTCCAGCTCCGCCACCCCGAAGCGCTGGGGGTCCTCGACGTGGGCAAGGAGGATCTGGGCCGCCGGCAGCACCGGCTCGCCCTCGCCGAGGCGGGGGGCGATAGAGCGAGCTCGTTCGGCCTGGAAACGGCGGACCAGTTCCTCTAGGTCTTGCTCCAAAAGGTTGTCGCCGAGGTACATCACGAACTCGTCTTCGCCCAGGAAGTCCCGGGCCACCAATACCGCGTGGGCGAGGCCGAGCGGCGCCTCCTGGCGTATGTAGGTCACCGCCAGACCAAACCCCGACCCGTCGCCCACCGCCGCTTCGACCTCCGCCGCCGTGTCCCCCACTACCAGGCCAACCTCGCTGATCCCGGCCTCGGCGATCGCCTCGAGCCCATAGAAAAGGATCGGCTTGTTGGCCACGGGGACGAGCTGCTTGGCCCGGGTGTGGGTGATGGGGCGGAGGCGAGTACCCGCACCTCCACAGAGCACCAAGGCTTTCATTGGTAGTCAGGGGCGCGGTGCTCTTGCGAGCCCGGTTCCCCATCCCCCTTTCAATCCGTACGTGCGGTTTTCC
>DAHWQF010000493.1 GCA_027334785.1 Acidimicrobiaceae bacterium | reverse complement strand
AGGTTTCCCACTGATGATTGTGTTGTTCATTGGACTACCTCCTCTTTTGATCGCCAAGGCCGACTTGGGCCGCGCACGGCGATGTTTGTGGGTACGTGCCGAAGGGCGAAGAACGCCAGGGTCTTCCCAGAGGGCGATACCGGGGGGTAACGCTCTCGCCCGTTGCGGGGTAACTCCCGAGTAAGGCCATCCCTACTCACAGTGGATAATTCTAGTCATATCGCCCACTCGCGAGAGCCCAAAGATCGCGGACCTGCGGGCGTCCCTGGAGCGGGGGAGCGGCCGTTGTAGGCTCACGCGCCCATGAGGCCAGTTGGGACGTTGGTCCCTAGTGCCCACCTAGGGTGGACAGGACAATAGGAGAAATGGGCATCGGCGTCCCGAAGGACCACACGTGAGCGGCGGGGGCCAACCAGGCCGTAGCTTCGCAGACAAGCTCAACCACCTCTTCGCCACGGTCCACCCTCGCGACCGCCGCCCCTACAGCATGGACGAGGTGGCGGCGGGGATAACCGGGCAGGGTGGCGAGCCAGTGTCGGCTAGCTACCTGTGGATGCTCCGGAAGGGCCAGCGCGACAACCCTACGGTCAAGACAGTGGAAGCCATCGCTCGTTTCTTCGGCGTGCCCACGGCGTACTTCTTCGACGACGAACTGGCCGGCAAGGTGGACGAACAGCTCGAGCTGTTGGCCAAGATGCGCGACGCTGGGCTGGAGAGCCTCGGGCTACGCGCCGGCGAGCTCTCCCCTGAGAGCCGGGCGGCAGTCGCGAGGATCATCGACGTGGCCAGTGAGGCGCTCGCCAAAATGTTGGGCGTGGTCGCGAGCACTGAGCCGCCAGTACAGGGTCCCTCCAAGAAGTCTTAGCCGTTTGGGCAGGCGAGCCCCACTACCAGTGGCCTTGGGACATCCGTCGGTGTAATGTCCCCATTGTGCGGGGAGGCGGGATCGGGCCTCTGCAGCGCCGCTGCGAGGAGCTTTTAGGAGAGCTCGGGTTACCGCGCCCGTTCACGCTCGAAGAACTGAAAGAGGCGATCAGTAAGTCACGAGGGCGACCACTGGAGGTGGTCTACCAAACCTTCGGGGCTGGTGAGAAAGTGCCGTGCGGCGTTTGGGCATCGTTCCGTGATGGTCGCGACGTGGTGGTTGTTGAGTCACAGACGAGCCGGGCGCACCAGGAGCACATCTGCCTGCACGAGCTCGCCCACATACTCTGCGGCCACACCGGGGCCAAGGTTTTAGCTGCTGCCTACCTGGCGAAGCTGTTGCCGGACTTGGCCCCTGACAAAATGGCCGAAGTCCTAGCCCGGACGGGCTACGACTCGGTGCAAGAGCGCGACGCTGAGGCCATGGCGACCTTCCTCGGGCGCTTCCTGGCCCCTGGCAATGACGGTCCCGGTACTCCCGTGAAGGCCCTCCGGGGCGCAGGGGACAACCTGCTCGGGGAATTAGCCAAGGCGTTCCACCTGGACACCTGATGGACGAGTTCCACATCCTGGCCACCGCCCTGGTTTGCGCCTTGGCGGTCCGCCGGGCCGGTTCTCTCCGCCGACCAGGCCCGGGGCGGTCGTTGGAGCTCGCCCTCATTTTCTTGGGCGCTGGCCAACTGGTGGACCTAGGCCCGGCGTACCACCTGGCCAACGAGCTGCTCGGGTCGACGGCGGGGGCCTCGATAATGAAGATCGACCTAGGTACGGGCGCAGTCGCAGGGGTAGCAGCCGTGGGCGAGGGGGCGAGGTCGCGCCCGGGGCGGCTCCGCTGGGGCTGGGCCGCCGCAGCAGTTGCCGTCGCAGCGAGCACTGTGCCACTGGTCCTCTGGCCCGTACGGGCGGTACCGCCCGAACTGGTGGGTACGACCGAGTACTTCGACGCCGGGTGGCGCTCCGTTGTCCATTGGGCGCCGTTCTTGGCCGTCACCTGTTGGGCCATGGGCAGCGGTCTGGCGGTCTGTTGGTCGGGGGGCCGCAAGGCCGGCCCAGGAGCCTTGCGCACAAGCCTCGGCCTGGTAGCCGCCGCTTGCGCGATGGGCTACCTGTACATCGCGAGCAAGTGTGCCGTCCTAGTGGCGTGGCACCTACCAGGCGCCAACTTGGAGTTCTGGGGCCGCTTCGACCTGACGAGCGAACCGCTCATCATTTCCTTGGCCTTCGTTCTGAGCGCCATCGGCTCCGGCTGGGAAAACGTCGTGGCCGCCAGACGAGCCTTGCAAAAACGCCTGGCGCTCTGGCAATTGCAGCCCTTGTGGAACGCTCTTAGGGAACTGGCACCGGCGGTTGAGCTCGCCTATGGCAGGGCCGACCCCGAGTTCCGGCTCCGTCGGCGCGTCGTTGAGATCAGGGACGGGTTGCTCGCCGTCGAGGACCGGCTCGGCGCCGAGCTAGTGGACGCCGCTGAGGCCGCCGCCGTAGCACTCAGCGCGCCTGGCTCCTTGGCCGTGGCCGCCGTCCTGCGCTACCTGGCAGACCGGGGACCGTGCGCCGGCGCGCCCGGCGCTAGCCGGGCTCAGCTCCCCGGGACCTCTGCCAGTTCGTTCGACGAGGAGCTCAATTGGTTGAAGGAGGTAAGCAGGTGGTACCGCGACCCCAGGACGAAGACCTTGAGCGCCCAGCTGGCAGCCGGCTCGACCTAGCCGAGGCGCACGCCATCTACAGGCAGATGGCGCTCTACGACATGGCCTTCGAGGTGCAGTTCGGCCTCGAGATGTCCTTCGTACGGACCTTCGCCGTCCCCTCAATCGCCAAGATCCTGGCCGGTACGGGCGAGATAGCGGCCCGGCCCTTGAAGAGGTGGCTCGACACGGCCCTAATGATGTACGAGCTGATCGACGCCGGGCCCGAGGCGCCCCGTGCGCGCTCGGTCCTGCGCATACTCAACCAGGTGCACAGAGGGCTCCCGATAACCGAGGACCAGTACAGCTACGTGCTCACGACCTTCATCGTGCCGGCGGTGCGCTTCATGGACAGCTACGGGTGGCGGCCGAGCACCGGCAGGGAAAAGGAGGCCGTGACCATCTTCTACCGTCGCGTCGGCGAGCTGATGGGGCTCAGGTGGCTGCCTGGGAGCTACGAAGAGGCC
>DAHWQF010000492.1 GCA_027334785.1 Acidimicrobiaceae bacterium | reverse complement strand
AAGCTGGCGCCGCCATTTTTGGAGACATACAGCCAGTAAGAGCCGAGGCGGGCGCCGGGTGGGGCGCTCTTGGAAAGCGGGTAGGCGAAACCGCCCATCTGGCACACCGCGACGAGGTGGGTGGCGGTGGAAGCGGCCGGGACAAAGAAGCTGTTACCCACTTTCGCGCAGGGTGGGGCCCAGCTCGACCACTTGGTCTTTCCCGTGGTGAGAAGTTGCGCGCTCCCGGTGACGCCCCGGTCGTTTCCTTCTAGGAGCCAGCCCCTGGTGCCTTGGAGCAAGATGGCACCGCTTTGCTGACCCCCGCCCGCAGGGTTACGGAGCGGCGGGGTGGTGTCGGGGCGCCAGTTGTCAGAACCGACCGGCGAGCTCTCCACGCTCACGCCGTTGGAGTTGTTCGGGGCCATCAGGTAAGCGGTGCCGCCGGCCGCCTCCAAGTCGAAGACGACGCCGTCGTAGCGCCGCAAGTTCCCCGGGAGGACGGCGAGGTGGTGCCAGGTGGCGCCCCCGTCGTGGGTTGACCACAGGACTGCCTGCAGCGAGCTGGCTGAACTCGGGAGGCCGCCGTAGATCCACCCGTCCCGCGCGTCGGCGAAGCGGACCTCGAGGCTGTAAGGCCCGTAGAGGGTGGCCGGCAGCCTGACCGACCCGGGCGAGCCCTTGGGCAGGCCGTTGGTGATAGTGCGGTCGGCGTCTCTCACCAGCTTCGCCGGCAGCGGCCTCGCCGCCCAACTGCGGCCTGCGTTTGTCGTTTCGCGAAGCGCCAGGCAGGCACCGGCGCTCTTACAGGGGACGGTCCCGAGCGCCCAGCCCCTGGTGAGCGAGACGAAGGTCACCGAAAGCGGGTGGAAAGCGCTGTCGCCCGTGGGAACTGCGGCGAGGGCGACCGGCGCCGTGACCGCTGCCAGAAGAGCGGCCAGCGCCGCGCATATTGCAGCCGCCATCGCGCGCACCCGATTTGCGGTGCTCCTCGGGCGTCTCATACCAGCTTCTATGCCGGGCCGGTGCCAGTGGTTCCCGGCGCCGCTGGGGAGCCCTCCCCTTGGTCTCTCGCGAGGCGAGGCTGAGGCGAGGTGAGGCGAGGTGAGGCACGACAAATGGGCACTTTGTCCAAAAATGTCGACCTCGTGGCCAAATAGGCCCTGAACGGGTCAGAAGTGGTCGGAAGCGTCAGAAGTCCCGCCAGGCGGGCAGGGAGGGGCCGGCTGTCGTCGGGGAGGCCCGGGTCACGCCGGCGGCAGGTCACGCCGGCGGCGGGTCACGCCGGCAGTAGCTCACGGCAGCAGCAGCTTGGCGAGCAGCGCCGGCGGCGGGCTCCCATGGGCGAGCACCTCGTCGTAATTAGAGCGCTTGCCGAGGCGGGCGAAGAGGTCGGACAGTTGTTTGTAGCCCACGAAGTAGGTGGACAGCTGGGCCGAAGTGAGGCAGGCGCGCCGCCACTTCTTGCGTGCTTCGCTCTCTTCCTGGTAGCAGCGGCCCGTCATGAGGGCGAGCGCCTCGCCTTCGCCCATGTCGCCGGCATGGACCGAGACGTCGATTATGGCGTTGGCTGCCACGCGGAGCTGCATCTTTAGTTGTTGGAGGCGCACCGGTAACCCCCCGTGGCCGGCCTCGGCCATAATGCGCTCGGCGTGCACGGCCCAGCCTTCGACGAAGGTGCCGCTCTCGAAGATCTTGCGTGCGAGCGTGGGACCCGAGAAGCGCCGGGCCCGGGCGAGCTGCACCATGTGGCCGGGCATGGCTTCGTGCACGGTCAGGTTGGTGATCATGGCGAGGTTGTACTCGCGGTAAAAGGAAGCCTTCTGCTCTTCCGACCAGCTCTCGGGGGTCGGCTCGACGGCGAAGCTCGTCTCGCCCCCGTCCTCGAGCGGCCCCGCGGGGTCGCAATAAGCACCGCCCACCCCCCGGCGGAAGGCCGGCATGAGCTCGACTCGGAGCGGGTCGTCCGGCAGGGTCACCACGCCCAGGCTCGCGACCGTCTCCCTGCAGCGCAGGAGGGCGGCCTCGATGCTCGGGAGGAAGCTGGCGGCGTCGGGACGGTCCGAAGCTACGGCTTCGAGGGCAGTGCGCACTGCGCCTACGCCCGCTTGGGCCGAAACCGGAGCCCGCCCTCGGCCAGGGCGGCTGTCCCCGGGGTCGGCGAGGTACCGCCCGGCCGCCTTCTCGAGGTCACTTTGGACTTCGTCCATCCAGTACCGGGCCTGCGCGAGGACATCTTCGGGGGCGAGGGGCGAAGACAGTTCGAGAGCGAGCTTGCGGGCGAAGCGTTCGGGGCCGAGGCGCGGGGACCGGTGCGGCCCTTCGCGCAGGTGCTCCAGGTGGGCGCCGAACTTGTCGAGCGCCTCGAGCGCTCGCCGTTGTGCCGGCTCGACCAAGGGGGCCATGGAAGGTTCCGCTTCGAGCAGGTGCCCGACCTGCTCCACGAGGGCAACGGTGCCGCGGTTGCGGTCGAGGGCCGTCTCCACGTGGAGGAGGGGCGGCGCCTCCAGCTGGCGGCGGGCCACCTCCAAGCGGGCGGGGAAGCCTTCGAGGCGGGAAGCGATGGCTCTCAGACGCTCCGGCAGGGGCAGGACGTCGCGGCTTAGGAGCGGGTAGATGGCTTCACCCGGGTTGTAGTAGAGGGGGTCCCAGCGCTGGCGAGCCAGCTCGCCGGCTAACCACTCGCGCCTTTCGAGCTCCCCGAGTAGGACGGCGCGGTCGACCTGGTCCTCTGGGCCGAGCTCGTCGGAGGGTAGAGCGGCGACCTTTTGGCGGTGGGCGCGCAGGCGGGTTGCCATTTGTGCCCTGCCCTCCTCGGAGAGGTCGTCGAGTTGGTCGTCGAAACGGTGGTCGCCGAGGCTGGTCGCCCACTCCGGGCTGTGGCGCAGTATGTCGTCCATAGCGTCTGCGGCCAACCGGCGGAAGCCCAAAGCGGCTGCTCCGGTTTCTTGCGGACCTGGCGCGCCCGGCTTGCCGGCGGGTACCTCCTTGGTGCGCCCCACCGGGACGCCTGCTTCGTCGTTCATCGCCCCAGTCTCAGACCTCCGGTAGTTGAGTAGAAAATTGCCTTCTGACCTGCTTCTTCTTAACGTCGCCAGTGTCGCGAAAGCAG
>DAHWQF010000491.1 GCA_027334785.1 Acidimicrobiaceae bacterium | reverse complement strand
GCCCTCCTACGGGCTTTTCATAGGGGGGCAGTGGGCCGAGCCGGTGGACGGGGACCACTTCAAGACCGAGAGCCCCTCCTCCCAAGAGGCCCTGGCCGAGGTCAGCTCGGCTGGGCCCGAGGACGTCGACCGGGCCGTCCGGGCGGCCCGGCGCGCCTATGAGGAGGTGTGGGGGCCGATGCCGGGCAAGGAGCGCGCCAAGTACCTCTTCAGGGTGGCGCGCCTAATCCAGGAGCGCAGCCGCGAGCTCGCAGTCCTCGAGAGCCTCGACAACGGCAAGCCCATCAGGGAGTCGCGCGACGTGGACGTGCCGCTCGCCGCCGCCCACTTCTTCTACCACGCCGGCTGGGCGGACAAGCTCGCCTACGCCGGCTTCGGGCCGAGCCCCCAGCCCCTCGGGGTGGCGGGCCAGGTCATCCCCTGGAACTTCCCGCTCCTGATGGCGGCCTGGAAGCTGGCCCCGGCGCTCGCGGCGGGCAACACCTGCGTGCTGAAGCCGGCCGAGACGACCCCGCTCTCCGCGCTGGTGCTGGCGGAGATCTTCCAGCAGGCCGACCTGCCGCCCGGGGTGGTCAACGTCGTGACCGGCGCCGGGCCCACGGGGGCGGCGCTGGTGGCCCACCCCGGGGTCGACAAGGTCGCCTTCACCGGCTCGACCGAGGTCGGCAAGCAGATCCAGCGATCGGTGGCCGGCACCGGCAAGCACCTGACCCTCGAGCTCGGCGGCAAGGCGGCCAACATCGTCTTCGACGACGCCCCCCTTTCCCAGGCCATAGAAGGCATCGTCAACGGCATCTTCTTCAACCAGGGCCACGTCTGCTGCGCGGGGTCGCGCCTATTGGTGCAAGAGCCTGTCGCCGAGGGCGTGGTCGAGGCCTTGAAGCGCCGGCTGGCGACGCTCCGCCTCGGCGACCCCCTCGACAAGAACACCGACATCGGCGCCATAAACTCCCCCCAGCAGCTCGACAAGATCCGCCAGCTGTCGGCCTCGGGCGAAGCGGAGGGGGCGCAGCGCTGGACGCTCGCGTGCCCGCTGCCCGAGCGCGGCTACTGGTTCCCGCCGACCCTGTTCACCGGCGTCACCCCCTCGCAGCGCATCGCCCGGGAGGAGATCTTCGGGCCCGTACTGTCGGTCCTCACCTTCCGCACGCCCGAAGAGGCGGTAGAAAAAGCCAACAACACCACCTACGGGCTCTCGGCCGGGGTCTGGACCGAGAAGGGGAGCCGCATCCTCTACATGGCCTCACGGTTGAAGGCCGGGGTGGTGTGGGCCAACACGTTCAACCGCTTCGACCCGGGGAGCCCCTTCGGCGGCTACCGCGAGTCTGGCTTCGGCCGCGAAGGCGGGCGCCAAGGCCTGGCCGCGTACCTGAAGGGCCCCCTCGATGGCTGACAACCGCCTCGCCGTCCGCAAGACCTACAAGCTCTACATAGGAGGGGCGTTCCCCCGCTCGGAGTCAGGGCGCTCCTACGAGGTCACCGGCGCCGGCGGGCAGTTCCTGGCCAATGTGGCGCTCGCTTCCAGGAAAGACGTGCGCGACGCCGTCGTCGCCGCCCGCAAGGCGCAGCCCGGCTGGTCGGCCGCTACCGCGTACCTGCGCGGGCAGGTCCTCTACCGGGCGGCGGAGATGATGGAGGGGAGGCGGGGCCAGTTGGCCCAAGTGGTCGCGGCCGCTGAGGGGTTGCCGGCAGGCGAGGCCGCCTCGATTGTGGGCGCCGCCGTCGACCGGGTGGTCTGGTACGCGGGCTGGTCCGACAAGCTGGCCCAGGTGGCGGGCGCCGCCAACCCGGTCGCGGGGCCTTATTTCAACTTCTCGGTCCCCGAGCCGACCGGCGTGGTCGGGGTGCTGGCCCCACAGGGTTCCTCCCTCCTCGGCCTTGTGAGCGTGCTGGCGCCGGTGGTAGTGAGCGGCAACGCGGCCGTGGTCGTGGCCAGCCAAGGCAGGCCCCTGCCCGCGGTGGAGCTGGCCGAGGTCCTCGCCACTTCGGATTTTCCCGGCGGCGTGGTCAACCTGGTCACGGGGCGCACCGCCGAGCTGGCCCCGGTACTGGCGGCGCACCGCGACGTCGAGGCGCTCGACCTGGCCGGCGCACCAGAGGGCCTAGGGGCCGAGCTCGAGGCGGCCGCGGCCGGCAACGTGAAACGGGTCCTCCGCCGGCAAGAACCCGAGCCGGACTGGGCCGACGAACCCGGCCCGGAACGGATGCTCTACTTCGTAGAGACCAAGACCGTCTGGCACCCCATCGGCCTCTGAGCCCCGGCCTCAGGGCTCCCTACTAACCGAGCCGATGCGTGACAACATGCGGCGCGCCCTCTATGACGCCTTCCGGGAAAGTCGTGTGGACCTGGCTCAGTTGGGGCCCACCTCGTAAGCCAGGCCGGCGCCGGGCGGCCGTGGTGCTGAGGATCAGGTGGGACCCCTCTAGCGGCCGCCTCGGTGCAACCCACCGCCCCGACGAGGGCGCACGCCGGCGCTTGGGCTTTCTGGTGCTCCCGAGCTCCCTGATGGAGCGGGCGCCCGTGGCATCGCAGAGGCGCAGGACGTCGGACCAGGCGCTCAACCAGGCCCGGGCGCAGCCAGCCTTGTCCCGTTCGAGCTGTCGGTAGCCGGCCTGGACCTTGTCGCCCAACAGCTCCAGGCACACCTTGCCCGGCCACCACCTCTGCCAGAGGGAGACCAGGCAGATCCAGATCCAGTCCCCTTGTACCCGCTCCTTGTCGCTCCCAAAGCCGCAACTGCCGGTCAGCGGACGCGCCACCTCTTCGGCCGACAACGCGCCTGCGCACAGCTGCCCCAGCTGCTCGCGGTCGAAGTGCAGCCCGAAGCTCCCCAGCTTCAGGACCAGCTCGTCATCGCTCAGCCCCGCGGCACTGGAGCGCAGCGGCCGGTCGTTGTCCTCCAGGAGCCGCCCGACCTCCTCGTCGGGGCCTCGCTGCTCCTCGCAAAACCGGTCGAGCGTGACCCAGGAGATGTTCATCGGTACGGGCTCCTCATCCCACCGAGCACCGCCGCGCCCGCTGCCTCGGTCATGCTGAGCGTGAGCGGCCCTTCCACCTTTGGCCGGCGCTTACCCCTGAGGCCAGTGGACGGCTCGGGCC